>NZ_JADYXM010000007.1:0-207132 GCF_015864305.1 Pseudoalteromonas sp. NZS71_1
GAAGACTACAACGTTGATAGGCAAGATGTGGAAGTGGTGTGAGCCATTAAGCTAACTTGTACTAATTACCCGTGAGGCTTAACCATACAACGCCAAACGCGTTTTATGTGATAGTGAAACACGCGAAGAAGTTAATATAACTAAAGTAGATATTACTTAAGAAAGACTTAAAAAATATTATCAGATATTTTCCAAATTCAAGAGGTGACTCTTAGCGCGTAGCGTTAAAGTTGAGGCACCTTGCGCAAAGAAAATGGTAGCACTACGTGCTTGTCATTGATTCTTTGCACCTAATTTGCTTGGTGACAATAGCGTTTTGGACCCACCTGATCCCATGCCGAACTCAGTAGTGAAACGAAACAGCGCCGATGATAGTGTAGCATTTGCTATGTGAAAGTAGGACATTACCAGGCTTCAAATTGTAGAAACCCGTTACAGCAATGTGACGGATTTTTTGCTATCTGGGATTTAGTAAATAGCCAAAAGCTCATGCCGAACTCAGTAGTGAAACCAAAGCTTCGACCGATGATAGTGTAGCATTTGCTATGTGGCTCTCCACCGCTGTGGGCACTACGACATCACCAGGCTTCAAATTGTAGAAAGCCCGAATCTAACGATTCGGGCTTTTTTACGTCTGCAGAAAAGTGAAATGCGCGCAATAAATATACACTCACATCAACACCTAGCACGCAGGGCGGGCGAGCATAGCGACTCCCGACGCTGATATACTGCGTAGCGTACCGACTTTATATTGTAGAGCGTCTGAATCTAATGATTCGGGCTTTTTTACGTCTGCAAAAAAGTGATTCAGGGATTCCTCTAGAGCGAAGGACTTCTTAGTAAATCATTTATATCGATCAGCAATAATATTTAATCAATTTGAGGGATTAAATCTGACGCTAACTGCGTTAAAAACCTCATATATGAAACAACTGAATAACGAATTTTTGCCCTTCTTTTATCGACTCCGCTTTGTTATTGCTCTAATCTCAATTTATGATCTGTTCAATTATGTAGTTTATAAAATGTGACAGAGCTCGTTTAGATAAAAATAGAATAATAAGGGTTTAATAATGAGTGAAATTGATAATCATCCACATGGCATTTTTTGTTGGTCAGAACTTTGTACACACAATTGGAAAGAAGGTAAGACGTTTTATACATCATTATTTGATTGGGGGTATGACGATCAACCTATTGGGGAGGACATATATTACACTATGCTACAAAAGCAAGGTGGTGATATAGCCGCTATGTATGAAATGCCTAAAGAGCAAATTAGTGAAGGGATCCCAAGTCATTGGTTGGCTTACATTGCCGTCGATAATGTTGATGATTGTGCGCTAAAAGCTAAAGAACTAGGTGCTGAAGTTATTGCCGGTCCTCATGATGTTATGAATGCAGGACGAATGTTGATGCTAAAAGATCCTGTAGGTGCCACTGTCGCACTATGGCAAGGAAATGAGCATAAAGGTTGTAAGCACTTAGGTGAATTAAACACGCCTTATTGGCATGAGTTAGCAACCAGAAATAGTAAAGTAAGTAGAGGTTTTTACTGTGCTTTACTAGGCTGGGAAAGTGAAATAAAGCCAATGGACGGTATGGATTACACTTTATTTTTAGTCGGTGGACAGCCAATTGCCGGTATGCTTGAGATGACAAGCGACTGGCCTGAAGATATTTCTGCTCATTGGATGATTTATTTTGCAGTAGAGAGCTGCGATACAGCAGTAAATAAAGCCGCTAGCTTAGGTGGACAAGTATGTGTTCCTGCAACAGATATCCCCGATGTTGGTCGTTTTAGTGTTATATGCGACCCTCAAGGTGCTGTATTTTCGGTGATCGAATCTGTTATAGATGACGTTTAAACAGTTACATTAGCTTTAGCGTTAATTTACTCGCTAGTTTGTTATAATACTCGCCAATTAAATCGTCAGAAAGTGCAGAGAACGCAATGGAATTTGAACAAGATAGCAATTTAACCCTTCCTTTATTTCTATTAGATGAATCATTAAGTGATAGAGATTTAGAGCAGCCTGATTTTGAAATATCAATTGGACTTGATGATGAGTTACTTGCTCAAATTTGCCAAAATCCAAGTGAAGATAGCAGTGTAGCTATTACCGTTAGCGGTTATGAGTTGCTTATAACTGATTCTCTGTATTTAAGTATATTAGAGCAAGAGCATGATGCGCAGATAACATTAACGCATGGGCCTCTTTTAAGTATTGTTTTGAATACTGAAGGTCAGAAAACATTCGTTTCTCCTCAAATGGATATGATGCCCACCTTCGATTTAGGTGACGAGGACGAATGAAAAAAATAATAATAAGTACATTTGTATTAATTATCCTTAGTGGTTGTGCTTACTTAGGTAATGCACATTACGATGATTTATTTGGCCCTGAACAAGCGCAAGAGCGTATCGTTCCACATTCTACCCTTGCTGGAGCTGATTTTTTACAAAACGTAAAACCAGTACTCGATACCCGCTGCGTCGTTTGCCATGGTTGTTACGACGCACCTTGCCAGCTTAAGCTCTCATCCCCTGAAGGTATTGATCGAGGTTTGAGTAAAGAGCTCGTTTACGATGGAACTCGTTTATTGGCAACGACCCCAAGCCGTTTATTGTTTGATGCAACCAATACACAGCAATGGCGAGAAAAAAACTTTACGCCAGTGCTAAATGAGCGCGTACAAAGTGAAGAAGCAAACTTAGCGGGAAGTGTTTTATTTAATAGTTTAGTGTTAAAGCAAAGCTATGAATTACCAACTAATGAAGTGCTAGATGATGAATTTGATTTTTCATTAGGGCGTTCGCAAACCTGTGCAACAATGGGGGAGTTTGACCGATTAGCTGACGAGCAACCTCATGGCGGTATGCCTTATGGTTTACCTGGGGTTTCGCGCGAAGAGTTTAATCATTTACAGAACTGGCTTAAAAATGGCGGTAAAATGTCACATATTGAGCCACCAAGTAAGTATGATCAGAATAAAATAAAGGGCTGGGAAGCATTTTTAAATCAAGATAACTTAAAGTATCAGTTATCAGCACGTTATATTTATGAACATTGGTTTTTAGCACATATTTATTTTACTTCAGAAAACCCACAAAGCTTTTTCAAACTAGTTCGCTCAAGTACGCCTCCTGGTGAGGAAATAAAGTTAATTAACACGCGCCGCCCATACGATGACCCTAAAGTTAGCCGTGTTTATTATCGTTTTATGCAAGAGCGTACAACCATACTTTCTAAGACACATTTACCTCTTGAGCTTAATGAAACTAAATTACTGCGTTTATATGAGCAGTTTATTGCGCCAGATTATACTGTTACGAAAATGCCTAGTTATGAGGCTAAGGCAGCATCTAACCCTTTTAAAACTTTCGAAGTTATTCCAATTAATTCTAAGTATCAATTTATGCTTGATGAGGCAGAGTTAATTATTATGGGCTTTATAAAAGGGCCTGTTTGTCGTGGTCAGATTGCTTTAAATGTTATAAACGATCATTTTTGGGTGGCTTTTGCTGATCCTAATAAAGTAGCGACTCCTGCTGTAGGGGAAATGCTAATGCAACATGAAGAGGCATTAGAACTTCCTGCCGCTGAGGAAAGTAATGCCTTACCCATTTCTAGCTGGGTTAAATATTCAGTTCGTGAGAAAAAATATTTACAGGCAAAAGTTGAGCTTGCTAACGAAATGTTTAAAGGTGGCGAGCATCTTACAACTGACTTGCTTTGGAAAGGTGATGGGCATAATAAAAATGCTGCACTGACTATTTTCCGCCACTTTGATAGCGCAACTGTTGTTAAAGGTTTTATTGGTCAAGAGCCTAAAACCACGTGGATACTTGATTATGCGTTATTTGAACGTATTCATTATTTGCTTGTGGCAGGCTTTGATGTATACGGAAATATAGGCCATCAATTGGTTACACGTTTATATATGGATTTTTTACGTTTAGAGGGAGAGCAAAACTTTTTAGCTCTATTACCTGAGCACAAGCGTAATCAAATCAAAAAGCAGTGGTACCGTAATTCACCACCTGACTTATCTAAGTTCTTTAAAAGTAACCGAGAATTTAGCCAGCCCAGTGGTATTAACTATGAAACTGATGATCCACAGCATGAACTATATACCTTGATGAAAGAAGCCTTAGCGCCAGTTTTAAGTGAAAAATACAACTACACTGAAGTGGCAAAGCCGTTAAATGTAATAAGTGAAATGCCAGCAAAAGCGGTTAACTTATTACCTCAGCTTTCTTTTATACTTGTAAAGCAAGAAGATAATAGCCATAAGGGCTACACTATTATTCATCATAATGCGCACTACAATATATCTAGTTTATTAAACGAAGATGGCCAACGTGCTTATGATGAAGATACCGCGACTATTGTTCCTGGGTTTATCGGAGATTATCCAGCAGCTATTTGGTATTTAAATAACGAGCAGCAAGTAAATGCTTTTGCCGAGCAATTGCCTATGATGCAAATAGAAGCTGATTATGGTGCATTGAAATCTAAGTTTGGTATACGACGTACTCATCCACAGTTTTGGCAATACAGCGATATATTGCACGATACAGCTAAAAAATATCGTGGGATAGAATATGGAATGTTCGACTATAACCGTTTAGAAAATAGATAGTTAAATAGTTTTATTTTATTAGCCCAACTTTTTAGTTGGGCTTTTTTATTTAATAATCATTATTTAAGCTGCTTATTAGTTCTAAAAAATTGAGCTACACTTAAAACAAAAACAGGGCTTAGTATGTTTAAAGTTGTCGCGAATATCCGTACTCGTTACCGATGGGCATTAATAGCAATAGCACTATTAATAAGCACATCAGCATCACTTATGCAGTATTATTTTTCGGTGCAAAAATATGACGCAAAAATAATAAATATGGCTGGTAAGCAGAGAATGCTTTCTCAAAAAATAGCTTGGCATAGTAATGAGTTATTATTATCGGCAACAAATATTTCTGAGCATACTAAAGCGTTAAAAGCATCAGTCGTATCATTCAAAAAAACTCATAATTACTTACTTTCAAAAAATGCTAATGGAGAGTATCAGTACCTTACACCTAAGCTTATTAAGCTATATACGTTAGCTCCTCATAAACTAGATTCCCAAGTTGCAACATATATCCAGCAAGCGGAAAATTTGCTTTATCAACAAGGCCAAGTAGATAAGCGTATATTCTATGTAACTGAGGTTGAAGAGCTATTAAAGCAACTAGATCATGCAGTGAATTTATTTGAAGAGCAAGCTGTCCAAAAATTGAACTGGGTATCTAACCTTGAATTATTATTTTGGCTTATGGCGATGTTTTTACTACTTGTAGAGTTAAGATTTGTATTTATGCCAATGGAAAAAGAAATAGGTAACGCATTGTCTAAATACCAAAAACAAAAAGAGTTCGCTCAACAAGTGAGTCAAAATAAAGAGCATTTTATTGCCAGAGCCAGTCACGAATTTAGAACTCCTTTACAGGGTCTTATTACGTCTATTGAGGAGTTAAAGGTTTCTGATACGCAGCAAAGCGTTAAAACCCAAGCTAATTACTGCGCACTTAGGTTAATAGCTATATTAGATGAACTGCAGGACTTGCAAGCTTTAAGTACAGGTAAGTGGGTACCGCAATTTAAAAATGAAAACCTTCTAGAGTCGTGTAATAAAGTACTAATGGCTTACGAGCATGCTTGTCAGCAAAAAGGCCTGAAACTAGTTAGTTGTTTAGATGAATCATTAAATTGTGTATGTAAATTGGATCATCAACGTTTGCAGCATACGCTTACAGAATTAATCAGTAACGCTATTAAGTTTACGACAGAAGGTGAAATTACTGTCTCTGCAAAGCTTTTTAATGATGAACTTTGTGTAACTGTAAGTGATACTGGTTGTGGTTTTTCGAAAGAGATTACTGATCTTGAATTTGACTCATTTAAACAAACAAACCATTTTCAAGGATTAAGAACAGGTCTCACTCGGGTTCAGTATGTTGTAAAGGCGTTGCACGGTGAAATTACCTTCAAAAATAATGAAGCTAATGGAGCGCTGGTATCTTTGCACTTACCAATAATTGCCAGTAAAGCTCTCCCAAACCCTCGTAAAATAAATGACAAACTAAAGTGTTTAGTCGTTGAAGATAATCCATTAAATACTATATTACTGACCCGCATACTTAGCTTATTAGGTTTAAGCTATGATTGCGCTGAAAACGGCAAAGTCGCGTGCGATATGGTGAGTGGAAATCAATACGATATTGTTTTTATGGACTTAAATATGCCAGTAATGGATGGGTTTGAGGCGATTAAAAAAATACGCTCTGATCTTAATAAAATAATGCCAATTATTGTTATAACAGCAAATACTTCACAAAATGATATAGAGCGAGCTTATAAGAACGGTGCTAACCTTCATATTCATAAGCCAATAAGCCAGCAAGCAATTAAAGACGCATTAAATAGTATTAGCGTTGCTAGGGCGTGTTGATCTTTGGTAGTTGAATTTGCAGCAGTATGCTTGGTTTTTAGGCAAGGCAGAGCCTATGTAGTGTGGTTATTCCCCATAAATAGGCGATAACGCAGCATAAATACCAAACATGCGCTGCCCATTGGGTTCTTTCTAGGGACGATTAACTCTTTGTTGCCTACATGGATGTAGGTAAGGGGCGTGAGCAGGACGCGGAAGCTTTACTCGGTTTTGACTTATTCTTACATGGATGTAAGCCATTAGAATAACGCAGGAGCAGTTATCGAGCTCACTAGGTTACAAACCTCGCGCCGCGATTTAATCGCCCCTAGATTGAACAAATTTCAATCCACAAAGATCAATACGCCCTAGTGAAATAAATTAATTTTGCAGATAACAAGCTTGCTAAGCTCTTTTAATATGCGTTAACTTGCTGTTTTAAGGTTTATTAGGAAAAGTTAGTGCAGTTAATTACGCTTGAGCAATTTAATGGTTACTTACAAGGGCAAGGCAAAAGTCGTTACGACATATGCAACCTAGATTGGCAAGTGAATCTAGGAGAACATTGGCTGCTTCTAGGTACTAATGGAGCCGGTAAATCTGCACTGACAGCTGCGTTAGTTGGTGAAGCTAAGTGCGAAAGTGGTAAGCGTATAAGTAGTATTAATAAGCTTATGCTCGTGTCTTCAGATTCGCATAAACAGTTACTGGCCCAAGAATTAGAGCATGAAAAGCACACCCTCGTTAAAGACCTTATATTTGCAGAGCATAGTAATAATGGTGAGTTATTAGCGCAGCTAATAAAATTATTTAAATTTAGCTCATTACTAAATAGGCATTTTAGAGATCTTTCAACGGGTGAAACTCGTAAACTCCTACTTATTAAAGCACTCAGCTCCCATAGTGAGTTAGTCGTGCTTGACGAGCCATTTGATGGACTCGACGTACAATCTTGCCAGCAGCTTAATAAAATACTCATAGAGCTTAGCCACACGATTACTTTTGTTTTTGTACTAAACCGCCTAGACGAAATCCCTTCATTCATTACTCACTATGGTTATGTAAACCAAGGCTGCTTGTTACATACTTTAGCAAAGCCAAGTAGTGAGCAATTAAGTGACTTACTAAAACTACTTCATTTAGAGCATACTTCATTGGATGTGCCATCTCCTGACGCCGAGCAAGAGCAAAAGGCATTCACCGGTAATACCTTAGTTAAATTGAGTAATGCTAAAGTTAGTTACAGTGATGTAAGCATATCCAAAAATCTCAATTGGACTATAAAAAAGCATCAGCATTGGCAGCTTACTGGAGCGAACGGTTCAGGTAAAACATGCCTATTAAATTTAATAACAGGTGATAACCCACAGTGTTATAACAATGACATTGAAGTGTTCGGTTTTAAACGCGGAACCGGGGAGAGTATTTGGGATATAAAACAGCATATTGGTTTTATATCTAACGCGCTACATATGGATTACCGCGTAAGTATATCGGCTTTAAATACTGTTATTTCAGGTTTTTACGACAGCATAGGTTTATATCAAAAACCGAGCGACGCACAAATTAATATTGCTCAACAGTGGCTGGCATTTATTGGTTTAAGTGATAAAAAAAATACCTCATTCACCCAGCTATCGTACGGCGATCAACGTATGCTTTTAATTGTACGAGCTATGGTAAAGCATCCAACGTTACTTATTTTAGATGAACCTTGCTTAGGATTAGATGAAGCAAACAGGCAACGTGTACTGCTACTAATAGAGAAAATTTGTGCTGCTAATACAAGTACTGTGATTTATGTAAATCATCATGCGGCAGACAAAATTAAAGGAATAGAGAATTACTTAAAAATGGAAGACTTTAATTAAAAGCTCAGAGAAAGGTTGAGCGAAAATTCACTCAACCCATTTTTATTTTAAAGACGAGTAACGCTAAAGCCTTTATCTCGTAGCTGTTTAAGTAACCCGTGTTTTTCAGGTAAATGCAGAGCGCCTACGGCAATAAATAGTTGCTCGTTTGCTAAACGCGGTGTGAGTTGTTTAACCCAATTATTATTGCGGTTAGTTAGCATTACTTGCTCGCTAATTTCACCATAATTACTGTCATCAAAACTCATGTTGTAGTAATCGGTTAGTGTATCCATATCCCCGTTTTTCCAGGCATTAACTAATTTGATAAAGTAAGTATTAATATCGCTGAGTTGCTCAAAGGTTTCTTCAATCATTTCATTGCTTAATAGCGCCATGCCATCAAACATTTGCAGTTGTTGCTCTAGAGTTTCAAGCTCACCAATTTTTATTTTATGTTCTTTAGCGTAAGCAAGTACTTGCTTGTCTATGCCGGTTTTATCTGAATATCCTGCATTTTGAAATTCAATTTGCATCATAGTCACCATAACAGCCCAAGGCTTTAAGCCATTAAACATAGCAATATCAATCGACTTTTTAGCAAAGTAATTTTTTAGCTTGGTATAATTTTGCTTTGAAAGCTCAGTTTGTAATGTTTTACCGTCACTAAGCATCATAAATGGCATTGAGCGCTGTTGCATTTCAAGTGGTGTAAGTTTGCTTATATCAACTTCAACAATGACTTCTTTGCTTGCGCTAATTGCATTGGTTACATTTTTAGGTAAGCCTTTCATGCTGGCATCACCAACGTGTACAGTGCCAAATAAGTAAGAGCTGACGCCATTTTTTTCTATTTTATATAAGGCGGGAGCTGCATAGCTGTTAAGGCTAAATGTTATAAGTAATGCCACAATAAAAAAGTGGCTAATACGGGTAAGAGCATTCATGGTTTGTCCTTAAAATCTCGAAGGTTAGTAGTGTAAATACTAACCTAAATTTACTTCAGAGGTAACGTTAATATAAACGTTAACGTATTGCTTTCGGTATTACTGGCCGTGATAGTAAAGCCATTTAAGTTACATAAGCTCTGTACAATTGATAATCCTAAACCATGGCGCTGGTTATTAGTTCTAGATGAATCTAGCTGATAGAGCGGGTCAAAAATAGCAGTGAGCTGTTCACTACTTAGTGGTTTATTTACTTTGTTACTAACAGAGATGGTCATGTTTGTGCTGTTATTTACGGCAGTTAATTTAATTGGTGCCTCAGGGAGTCCATAAAATAGTGCGTTATCGATTAAGTTACATAAAATGGTATTTAAACTAAATTCGTCAGCATTAAGTGTAATCTCGTCACTTATTTCGTTATTTAAACGCGCTTTAATACTTGGGTGCTTAAAGGTCAGCTCATCAATAATTTGATTTACTAAGTTATTTAGAATGATATTTTGTGCATTTAATTGCATTGCACTGCTACTTGAGCGCTGCAACAGTAATAGGTTGCTAACAATCGTTTTCATACGCTGTGAAATATTAAGCACATCACTGGTATAGGTGTCGCTAATACGTTTATCGTCAGGGTAGCGAATAGCCACTTCTGAAAGGCTTATTAGTTCAGCTATTGGGGTTTTAAGCTCGTGTGCAATGTCGCTTGTTAGGCGTTTTTCATTACTATAGAGTTGCTGATTAACGGTAATAAACTTATTTAGCTCGTTACGTATAGGTTCTATTTCTTCTACTTTAAAGTCGCTTTCTATTGTTTGCGCAACACCGGTAATATCGAGTAACTTAATTTGGTCGTTTAAGTTGTGTAGCGGGTGCAGACCTTTATTTACAATACGTGTCACTAAATAGCGCACACCAAACACACCAAGTACACAGGTTAAAATAAAGACCACATCAATAATAATCAGTACTTTATTAAGTTCGGAGGTGGGCGCTGCAATTGCAAGAGTCATGGTATTAAAAACAGCAGAGTGAGTGGGGTTTCTATCGTCTTTTTGGGCTACAAAGTGACTTATAAGTGCGCGGCCATCACGCCCATTAGGAAGCTCGTAATCTATAATTTTAGATTCGTTTATCGGCATTTCTAAAAAAGGTAGGTTAGCATTTTCATAAAGCGCTAATGAGTCCGAGCGTTCAAACACATCACGGCCATGCCATAATTGGTAAAACTCCGTGGCATCGGCAGCTTCATACTCTGACATAAACTCGCCAGCAAAATCAAATTCAACCACGTTGTTGTCATCTTCAACTAAGGTTTTTAAGTAGTTAGCTTTATTAGTTAAAGACTGATTGAACTGATCTTCCACCCAAGTATCAACACTTAAATCAACGGTTAAAAATATGGTGAATAAAATAACCGAGATCACGGCGCTAATATTATTAACGAGTTTACGTCTTATTGAGTGACTTTTATTTTGTTGTTGCGACATAACCAAATCCACGTTTGTTTTTTATCGGGAGCTCGCCATCAAACTGCCTTACTTTTTTACGTATGGTTGAGATGTGTGCTTCAAGCGCATTTTTAGAGAGCATATCAAACTGACCTACCACCGCTTCACTTATAAGCTCGAGTCCTAATACTCGCTCTGGGGCGTTAAATAAGCATTCTATTATTTTGTATTCATTACGCGTGAGCTCAATGGCATGTTGCTCGTAATGAAGAGTTTTAAGCGAGAGATCTAATACGCAATTACCTACGGTAAGGGTATTTTGTTGGTTTTGCAGTGAACCACGACGAAGTAATGCAAGGACACGAGCATGGAGTTCTTCAAACGAAAATGGCTTAGTTAAATAATCGTCAGCGCCTTTCATAAGGCCGCTAATTTTATCTTGAGGCTCACTTCGTGCAGATAAAATTAGCACACGGCTTTGGCTATTACTGCTGCGCAGTGCTTGTAAAATACTCATGCCATCAACGCTCGGTAGCATTAAATCAAGTACGAGGAGGTCGTAGTTTCCACTCAGTGCCATACTCAACCCTTCTGAGCCATCACCAGTTTCATCTACGGTAAAACCAAGGTTGCTAAGGCCAACTTGCAAGCTGCGTCTTAGTGCTTCAGAGTCTTCAATAACGAGGATTTTCATGTTTACTCGGTTTATAAAAATAGCCTTGTTACTTTAACAAGGCTTTATTATCAAGTCACTTGGTTAATGATACCAACCATTTGTATAAGCTAGATTACCTAAGTTCGCGTGGGCTAGGGCTTTTTTAACTAGTTGCTCATCGTTTTCACATGGTACAAGCTGGTTATTGCTATACGTATAGGTGGTTGCTGGTTTTTGTGGTTGTAACACCACCACTTTATTATCGTACATGTAGGCAAAATTTTTGTCGTATTGCATCATTGCGCGTTGTTTGTTGTCGCTAATTGGCTTTGATAAATCATGGCCTATCATAGGGTGCTTACCACTTGCGCCAATTAAAGACAGTAGAGTAACAGGAATATCGAGCTGACTGGCTAGTTGGCTATCTCGTTTATGGGTAATACCTTTACCAAAAATAACGGCCGGAATTTTAAAGTGATCAACCGGTACTAAATTCGAACCCGATACGCGCGAGTCGTGATCGGCAATAACTATAAATACGGTATCATCCCAGTAGCTCGATTTTTTAGCTTTTTCGATAAACGTGCCTAGTGCGTAATCGGCATACTTGGCAGCATTATTACGGGTTTGTTTTTGTTTATCGTACAGCGTTATTTTATCGTCAGGAAAGTCATACGGACTATGATTAGAGCTTGAGAATATAAGGCTAAAAAAGGGTTTGTTTTGATTTTTAAGCTTAGTAAGTTCTATGTCGGCTTGGTCGTACAAGTCTTCGTCTGATGCGCCCCACGAGCCATTAAAATCTATTTTTTTAAAGTTATTTGTATCTACGATACTTTTAAAACCATTGCCTAAAAAGAAGCTTCGCATGTTATCAAAATGGCTTTCGCCACCATAAATAAACTGCGTGTTGTAATTTTGCTTTGCTAAAAAATCAGCAATGGTAAAAAAGTCACGCTGTGATTTATCAAGCTTAACAACCGCACGCGAAGGCGTTGGTGTAAACCCTGTAATTATTGCCTCAATTCCACGCACTGAACGCGTACCCGTTGCGTATAAATTATCAAACCCCCAGCCTTGTTTATAAAGGGCGTCTATATTAGGTGTAAGCGGTAAACCGCCAAGCGTGCCTACATAACGAGCACCTAAACTTTCTTGTAAAATAATGACTAGATTTTTTGGTTTACCTATATTACTTGCTTCATGAAACGTTTTTGTAGGGGCGGTTACATCACTAAATGTGCCTTGCGTGTTTTGCATGTTACTACGCACAATACTAAGCAATTCATCGGTAGGCATTTTGCCATAATAGTCTTGGCTTGATTGTTCGTTAGAGAGTTGCTTAACTGCAAATGCGACGCTATAAAGTGAGTTAAGGGTTAAGTCGTTAAGTAAGTGATCAGTAGAGAACGAGACCATGGCGGGGTTAAGTGGTCTGTGCCCTAATGAGTTACGCGCGCCCAAAATAGTTAAGCATACTAAAACAAGCGCTAAAATTGATTGGTTTAAGCCTGTTAGTGATGACGTACTTTGCCATTGATTGCTAAATACTTTACTTGCAAATTTACAGCTTAAAACAAGTGCTATAACAGCAATAAATACTTCTAACTTATAGCCTGAAAAAATCATTTTTGAGACTTCTTTAGGGTAAATTAAATATTCTATAAATAAGCGGTTAGGGCGCAAGTCGTACTCGTTTATAAACGTAGGCGTAATCACTTCAAAAAAAACGAGTAAAGCAGACATCCCCACTAAGTAAATTTTAATTAGGCCGCGTACTTTATTTTGCCAACCTACGCTTTGCATCAGTAAGGTAAGTAGTAATGCGGGCATAATAATGTAGCTTAGAGTGGCTATATCAACTCTTAAACCACCTATAAATATAGATAACCACGCATGCGATCCAAATACACGCTCCCCTTGCCATACACTTAAACCAAAGCGAGCAAGTGTTAACAAGCTAAGTGCCAAAACAGCAAATACAACAAAAATCCATACAGGGCCAAGTGCATTTTGTATTTTAGGTATAAAAGTTAGCTTTATGCCCATAACACAGCCCACCAAATAAGAGCGGCAATTAGCATAGCTATAAACACACTGGCAGAGGCAATATCTTTAGCGAGCCCTGAAAGCTCATGGTATTCACTGCCAATTCTATCTACTACAACCTCAACTGCCGTATTTACCAGCTCAGCAAACAATACAAAAAGCAGGCTGGCTATAAGCAGTAATTTATCCCTTAGTGCAATTTCTTGTAGCCATACAAACACACCCAATAATGAAAACAGTGCTAGCTCTTGTTGAAACGCCGCTTCAAATCGACTCATCCATTTTAAGCCGTTAAAAGAATGGCTTAAAGTAAAAATAAGGCGCATTAAGCCTTGGCGTTTTATAACGTTTTTATTACTCATAGTTTTATTTCGCTTGGTGTTGTTTGGCAGCTAGCAAGTAAATCGAGCGATGCCTGATACGTTTTGCTTTTAATGCCAATTAAATTTAAAAGGGTGTGAAAAATATTATTGTGTGAGCGCGCAGCAGTGGTGTCTAAATTAGCTAAACAGGTATTGGTAATGCGCTGGTTATGCTCATCAGCCCACATATAAAGGGGGACATGCGTTTGTGTGCTAGGTGCAAAGCTATACGGAAAACCATGCAAATAAGCACCGCCTTCGCCAAGTGATTCACCATGGTCAGAGACATATAAAAACTGTTTATCTATGTTGTTTGGCAGTGCTTTTAATTGCTCAATTACTTGAGCGTTAACAAAGTCGCTGTACGCAATTGTGTTGTCGTAGGTATTAACTAATTCATCGAGTGAGCAGTTTTGAATGTCGCTTCTATCGCACGAGGGCGTAAATTGCTTAAACTTATCTGGGTAGCGTTTAAAGTAGGTTGGTCCATGTGAGCCCATCGTGTGTAGGACAATAATGGTGTTAGCTTGGCTTAAATTAGCGAGTTTGCGCTTAAGTGGAGCAATAAGCACTTCATCAAAACAATATTTTCCATCGCAAAGCGCTGATGGGGTGGTTGGTATATCAATATTAACAACACGGGTGCATACGTTTTTACAGCCGCTGTTGTTATCAACCCACAGTACGTCGCTGCCAGCTTGTTGTGCTAAATCAATCAGGTTTTGTTGGTTGTCGGCTGCTAATCGATCAAAGTTATCTTGTGTTTGCAGTGAAAACATACACGGCACAGACACTGCAGTAGCGGTGCCACAAGACGCCACATTATTAAAATACGTCACATTATACTTTTGTGTATAAGGATTGGTGTTATGCTTATAACCTTGATAAGCAAAGTTTTCTGCTCGTGCGGTTTCGCCAACAACCATAACGGTTACGCTGGTGGTGTTAGGCGCAATAAGAGTGGGTGTTGCATCTATATTTTTAAATTCCATATTGGTATACAGCAGCTGATCGCGCATGTATTTATAACCGCTAGAGAGATATTGAAACGGAATAATTTCTTTTTTCAAAATGCGGTTGTTGCGACCAGTGGCTGCGTAATCGGCGTAAAAGTTAGCGACCACTAAAGCAATTAGCGTTAAGCAGGCAATAATAAGTTTTATGCGGCTAATCGCTTCTTGATGAGGGCGAGTAAAGTGTATTTTTACTTTGCTTAATATAAAAACAGGTAGCGCACAAAACAACAGTAAAAAGGCTATGAGCTGCGGGTTTAAATAGCTCAGCGCTTCGCTTGAATCCGTTTCGAACGTGTTTTGAATCATTGAATAGTCAAACACGACACCGTAATTTAATGAGCCGTAAAGCACGGCGCTAGAAATTATCAGTAAAAGATAGTTAACTGGTTTTAATAACCATCTAACCGACACTATCGAAAAGAAAATAATTAAAAGGCATAACAAAAGCAGTGGCACTGAAAGTAAAAATAGCCATGAAAAAGATGCAAGAGAGGTTATGGCGCTAAACGAACCTTGAATAAAAGGAATGTTTATAACTAAACAGTAATAACAGGCAATCATCACTACAAAGGCATTTGCACTACAGTGAATGTAAAACCGTTTACTACGATTTGGCTTTTTTTGTGCTGGTGTTTGACTAATTACGTTCATGTTTAGGCTCGTTTAAAATAACAACGCCATGCTATGCAACAACACTTAAGATTCGCTTAAGGGAACCTACGCATTACCTGAAGGTGATAAATAATTTTATTTATAAAAATATTCTTAAAAATTAATCAAACCTTAAATAAGGGATATAAGAATAGTGAATTTCTGAGAATAAAATTAGAGCATAAAAAAACCACTACCAGCTTGTATAATGAATTTTAAAACCTGATAAATTGCCTTTTAGTCTTTTTGTTAGATTAACTTTGGTGTTGACTTAAAGGGCCTAGCGCGGTACTAATATAAAAAGAGAGCGAAGGAATAACCTTCGCGATAATTGAACAAAATTTGGTATTAATTACATGCTTACAAACGCACTTAACCTAGTCCTGATTATTATCGTGGTGATTATTCCCGCGAGGGCTTCGTAGTGCTTTAAAAACTTAAGCATTAAAAAAGCCCTCCGCACTTAACCGTTCGGAGGGCTTTTTAGTTTTAAGGGCAAAGTTTTTAGCGTAAAAATGTAATTGGGTTGTCACTGAGGAATGAGGGTTTATTAATGACAGGCGCAGAACTAACAATCGACTTATTGGCCAAACACGGCGTAAATGAAGTATTTGGCTACCCAGGCGGAGCTATTATGCCAATTTACGATGCGCTGTATGGCGCGCCAGTCAAACACTACCTTACTCGTCATGAGCAAGGTGCAGGGTTTGCAGCTGTTGGTTATGCTCGCAGCACGCGTAAATTAGGTGTGTGTTTTGCAACATCGGGCCCAGGTGCAACTAACTTAATAACTGCCCTTGCTGATGCGATGATGGACTCAGTACCATTATTGGCGATCACCGGCCAAGTGCCTACTGCAGCTATTGGTTCAGATGCGTTTCAAGAAATAGATGTACTAGGTATGTCGCTTTCGTGTACTAAGCACAGCTACATGGTAGAACGAGCGGAAGACTTAGCAGAGATATTACAAGAAGCTATTCATTTAGCGCAAAGCGGCCGACCAGGTCCTGTACTTGTCGATATCCCAAAAGATATTCAAATGGCGCAAGTACCTTTTAAGCCTTGGCTTGCAGCTGATGAATACTTACCTGAGTTAGATTTAAAGCAAGTTGCTATTGCTAATCAATTGTTGAGTGAGGCTAAACAGCCTGTAGCGTACGTAGGCGGTGGTGTACAAGCCGCTGATGCGCAAGACGAGTTAATGCAGTTTTTAAATAAAACTCAGATGCCGGCTGTATCAACACTAAAAGCATTAGGCAGTGTGTTACCTGACTACGAGCATTACTTAGGTATGCTAGGTATGCATGGTGGTCAAGCCGCTAATATTGCCGTGCAAGAATGTGATGTACTTGTGTGTATAGGTGCGCGCTTTGATGACCGCGTAACGGGTAACTTAGCTAAATTTGCAGCTAAAGCTAAAGTAATTCATTTAGATATTGATGCCGCTGAAGTAGGTAAGCGAAAACCTGCTAAAGCTTCATTAATTGCTGATTTAAAAACGTCGTTACCTGCACTTGAGTGCTTTGTAACACCTAAAGCGTGGTGTGACACAAATAAAGAAATGAATATCAAGCACGCGTGGCGTTACGATTACCCAGGTGAGAAGGTTTACGCACCGTACTTATTAAACCAACTGAGCCAACGCATGCCAAAAACTGGCGTTGTGTGTTGCGATGTAGGTCAGCACCAAATGTGGGTAGCACAACACATGAAGTTTACTCACCCGAGTAATCATTTAAGTAGTGGTGGCGCCGGCACAATGGGCTTTGGTTTACCGGCTGCTATTGGCGCACAAGTAGCACGCCCTGATGACTTTGTTATCACTGTATCGGGCGATGGCTCAATAATGATGAATATTCAAGAATTGGCCACGATTCGCCGTAATAATTTACCTGTAAAAATATTAATTTTAGATAACCAGCGCTTGGGTATGGTTCGCCAATGGCAGGAACTGTTTTTTGAAGGACGTTACTCTGAAACTAACCTTTCGGATAACCCAGACTTTGTGCAACTAGCTGCTGTATTTGGTATTCCAGGGCAAACAATTACCCACGCTAACCAAGTTGATGATGCTATTACAGCATTAGTTAACAGCAAAGGCCCGTACATAGTACATGCTTGTATTGATGATAAAGAAAATGTTTGGCCACTTGTACCACCTGGGGCTGCTAACGACGAAATGATGACGGAGAAAGCAAAATGAAACACAGCCTAACTATTGCATTAAAAAGCCAAAGTATAGCGGTAGAACGCTTTTTACGAGTGGTGCGTCATCGTGGTTTTAACCTAACGCATTTTCAGCTCAATATGGATGATGGCTTATACAACGTAGCCATGACGGTAGATAGTGATAAACCTATTCACCTATTAACCAGCCAGCTAAACAAGCTGGTGGATGTAAAAGAAGTCACTTTACAAAATTTACAGCACCAACAAGCTGTGTAATTACGAATTAAAAAATAATTTACGAGTAACTGAGTCACTCGGTTATTCACCAATTTTAGAATGAGGAATGCCCGCTTATATTGCGGCAAAAACTGAGGTAACTATGGCTAAATTAAGAAGTGCAACAACAACTGAAGGACGTAAACGTGCAGGCGCAAGAGCATTATGGCGCGCAACAGGTATGACAGACTCTGATTTTGGTAAACCGATTATTGCCGTAGTTAACTCGTTTACACAATTTGTACCAGGGCATGTACACCTTAATCAGCTTAGTGAGCTTATGGGTGAGACAATAACCCAAGCCGGTGGCGTTCCAAAAGAATTTAATACCATTGCGATTGATGATGGTATTGCGATGGGACACGGCGGTATGCTTTATTCGCTGCCTTCACGCGATTTAATTGCTGACTCGGTTGAATACATGGTAAATGGTCATTGCGCCGATGCGATGATCTGTATTTCAAACTGCGACAAAATCACTCCAGGGATGATGCTTGCAGCGCTACGTTTAAATATCCCGGTAATATTTGTATCGGGCGGTCCAATGGAGGCGGGTAAAACTAAACTTGCTAACATCGACATTAAACTTGATTTAGTTGATGCCATGGTTAAAGGCGCAGATGAATCGGTAAGTGATGCAGATTCAGAGCAAGTAGAGCGCTCTGCGTGTCCTACATGTGGTTCGTGTTCAGGCATGTTTACTGCAAACTCAATGAACTGTTTGTTAGAGGCAATAGGCTTAGCACTTCCGGGTAACGGTACCACGCTTGCCACTCATAAAGACCGTAAACAACTGTATGTTGAAGCAGGGGCTCGTATTGTTGATTTATGTCGTGAGTATTATCAAAAAGATAATCAAGATGTATTGCCACGCGCAATTGCCAATAAAACAGCCTTTATGAATGCAATGGTTGTTGATATTGCAATGGGCGGCTCGTCAAATACCGTATTACATTTGCTTGCTGCAGCGCAAGAAGCTGGCGTTGATTTTGATATGTCGCATATTGATGCGCTTTCTCGTAAAACACCGTTTTTATGTAAAGTTGCACCAGCAACACCAGAGTACCATATTGAAGATGTCCACCGTGCTGGTGGCATGATGGCTGTTGTACGCGAGCTTGGTAAAGCGGGCTTAGTTGATATGTCGGTTAATCATGTAGCTGGGTCAACAATGGCTGAGCTTGTTAAAAAATGGGATGCAACTGACCCAACTAACGAAGTAGCGCGCAAATTTTACCGTG
This sequence comes from Pseudoalteromonas sp. NZS71_1, assembly GCF_015864305.1. Classification (NCBI taxonomy): domain Bacteria; kingdom Pseudomonadati; phylum Pseudomonadota; class Gammaproteobacteria; order Alteromonadales; family Pseudoalteromonadaceae; genus Pseudoalteromonas; species Pseudoalteromonas sp. NZS71_1. The sequence continues at coordinate 19,142 of NZ_JADYXM010000007.1, forward strand.
CGGGTCCTGCGGGCATTCGAACTACCAAAGCAATGAGCCAAGAGTGTCGTTGGGATGAAGGCGATAATGACCGCGTGAATGGGTGTATTCGAAGCGTTGAACATGCTTTTCGCCAAGACGGTGGTTTAGCTGTGCTTTCGGGTAATCTAGCGGTTGATGGTTGTGTTGTAAAAAGTGCTGGCGTAGTTGATGAAATGCTACATTTTGAAGGCACCGCCATTGTATACGAATCACAAGATGATTCAGTAGAAGGGATTTTAAATAACGAAGTAAAAGCCGGCGATGTTGTTGTTATTCGTTATGAAGGGCCTAGAGGCGGCCCGGGTATGCAAGAAATGCTATACCCAACAAGCTACTTAAAATCGAAAGGCTTAGCTGAAAAATGCGCACTTATTACTGATGGTCGCTTTTCGGGTGGTACTTCGGGTTTATCAATTGGCCATGTATCGCCAGAGGCGGCGAGTGGTGGTGCAATCGCTTATGTTGAAAATGGCGACAAAATCATTATTGATATCGCAACACGTGAAATCACATTAGCGCTAAGCGATGAAGAACTTGAGGCACGTAAACAAAAGCAATTAGCACGCGGAAAAATGGCTTACAAACCAGTTGATCGTGAGCGTTATGTATCGTCTGCTTTAAAAGCATATGCATTACTTGCAACAAGTGCCGATAAAGGCGCAGTGCGCGACTTAGCTAAATTGGAGGCGCTTAGTTAATTATGGTCTCTCAAGAGCTCGATTATTTTCGCGCTATTATTCAAGCAAACATGGAGCCTTTGGCTAAAGTTACTGAGGTCAGCGAAATGGCTGAACTCAGTAAAAAGCTAGGTAACCATGTTTGGTTAAAGCGTGAAGACCAACAGCCCGTGTATTCATTTAAGTTACGCGGTGCGTATAACAAATTAAATAAATTACCTAAAGGCTCAGTGGTTATCACTGCTTCTGCGGGTAATCATGCTCAAGGGGTTGCATTAAGTGCATCTCACTTAGGGCATCAAGCGACTATTGTAATGCCAGTAACAACGCCTGAAATAAAAGTCAGCGCAGTGCGTGCACTTGGCGGTGAAGTTGTATTACATGGCCATCATTTTGATGCAGCAAAAGCATATGCGCTTGAGCTTACAGAGCAACGCAATGGTATATTTGTCCCACCATTTGATGATCCGGATGTCATTGTTGGTCAAGGCACTGTAGCACGCGAGTTAATGCAGCAATTAAATGAACTTGATGCTGTGTTTATTCCTGTTGGCGGCGGTGGTTTACTTGCTGGTATGGCGGTTTATATTAAATCGCTGCGTCCAGATATAAAAGTAATTGGCGTAGAAGCCGACGAAAGTGCGTGTTTACAAGCAGCACTTGAAGCAGGTAAGCCAGTAGAGCTTGATCGCGTTGGTAGTTTTGCCGATGGCGTAGCGGTTAAAATTATTGGCACTGAAACATTTCGTTTAGCACAAAAGTTTTGCGATGAAGTTGTAACCGTTACCAGCGATGAAATATGTGCAGCCATGCAGGATATTTTTGTATCTACGCGTGCAATAGCAGAGCCATCAGGTGCACTTGCAACGGCTGGGCTTAAAAAGTGGAGTCAGCAGTCGGGGTTAAAAGGGTTGCACTTAGCGGCTGTGCTTTCGGGTGCTAATTTAAACTTTGATCGCCTGCGTTATGTAGCAGAGCGCACTGCGCTGGGTGAAAAAAACGAAGCGCTATTAGCGGTTACTATTAAAGAAGAAAAAGGCAGTTTTAAACAGTTTTGTGCTTCTTTAGGTGGCCGTGCTATTACTGAATTTAACTACCGTTATGCAGGACCTGGTGAAGCACAAATATTTGTGGGTATTGCCCTGCGCCAAGGCGAGCAAGAGCTTAATGAGTTAAAGCAAGACTTAACAAATAACGATTATCAATTTTGCGATCTGTCGGATAACGAACTCGCTAAATTACATGTGCGTTATATGGTTGGCGGAAAAGCACCAGAGCAATTACATGAACGTTTATTGCGTTTTGAATTTCCTGAGTATCCGGGTGCGCTTGCACGCTTTTTAGATACTTTAGGCAGCAATTGGAACATTACCTTATTTCATTATCGTAATCACGGTGGTTCGATGGGGAATGTACTGGCAGGTTTTGCTATTGAGCCGAGTCAGTATGGGATGTTTAACGAGCATTTGAATCGCTTAGGTTACAGTGTACAAGATGAAACACAAAACCCGTGTTTTACCCAATTTTTAACATCAAAACCGCAAGCAGAAAAAGCCGAAAAACTCGCCTCAGTATAACCTATCTTTAAAGGCAGGCACCTAACTAGGGTGCTTGCTTTATTACACGTTTTACATATAGTTACAGGTAATCGTCATACTTTTTGAGGACACCTATTTGCTATTTAAAGGATTAATCATTGGATTGTGCTTTTTTTGCAGCCATATCGCGGCGCAAGAATCAGTCACATTACAGCTAAAATGGACACATCAGTTTCAGTTTGCTGGCTACTATATGGCTAAGCAAAAAGGCTTTTATAATGAAGCGGGCCTTGATGTAACTATTAAACAAGCTAATCCAATGAAACCTGATACCTTTGGTCCTGTGGCCAGTGGTGAAGCACAATTTGGTGTAGGGCATTCTGGTATTTTACAGCAACGTATTAATGGCCAACCTCTTGTTGCTATGGCTGCCTTATTACAATTTTCACCTTACTGTTGGATGGTTAAAGACACGTCTGATATTTTTCATCCACGTGACTTTGTTAATAAACGTATCACTGCGGTGAGCAAAAATGATGGCACCGAGCTACTTATTATGCTTAAACGCAGTGGCGTTGATGTAGATAAACTCAAAGTTTACAATGGCGAAAATTTTAACCAGGCTTGGATTGAAAACAAGCTAGATGCTATGCAAGTTTATGTTACTACAGAGCCTTATTATATGACTCAACAAGGCGTAGCTCATCGGCTTGTTTGCCCACAGCGTTATGGTATGGATGTATATAGCGACATTTTATTTACCAGCGAAAACATGCTTAAGCAAAATCCACAAACGGTCGAAAAATTCTACCAAGCGAGCCTAAAAGGTTGGCGCTATGCAATGATGAATATGGATGAAGCCATTGCAGTCACCCAGCAAAACTATGCACCGAGTAAGAGCTTTCATCAGCTCGCCTTTGAGGCTGAAGTACTAAAAAGTTATATAACCCCACCCACTACCAGTTTAGGGCATATGTCGATAGCAAAGTGGCGTTTAATTGCTGACTTATATGGCATACAGCAAAACGAATTTGACGAAGTGAAATCTCACTTTATTTATAAATACCAAGAGCCTGAAAAGATGCAATTATCATGGATGCTCATAGCAGCGATTCTGGTGAGTATTATTTCAATACCTTTGTATTTACGGCTGATTTTTAGCCAAAAATAACTGCTTAATGAGAGCTCACTGAGCTGATATAATTAATTGTCTTTTTATTTTTTAAGCTGTTATGACTTTAGCCGAGCAATTTTTTGCACTTGATTCACTTTTAATGCGCCATCGTCAGTATTGGCAGTGCACCGCATTTGATTTTGACACTATTCCTTGGCCAGAGCTGCAAGGCATACTTAACGAACTAACTGATGATCAGGTAACCGTTCTTGATAACGATCAAAATCAGCTATACCAATTTTTTAGCCAACACATAAACCAACTTGATGAACTTGCTAAGTTATGTGAGTTACCTAGCTCTGCACACTCTCGATCTGATTATCCGTTTTGGATAAGTAACGGCATTAAAGGTCGTAAGTTTGATCAGTTACAAGATTTTGTATCTGCACTACCTAATACTAAGCAACCAGTTTTAGAGTGGTGTGCGGGTAAAGGACACTTAGGGCGAATGCTTGCTTTTAATGGCGCAAGTGATGTGCATAGTATTGAACTGCAACAAAGCTTATGCGAGCAAGGACAAAAAAGTGCACAGCAACAAGGCTTGGCAATGCACTTTAGCCAAGCAGATGTATTAAAAGAGGATATCACTCAATTTTTTAATGCTGATATGCATGCCGTAGCGCTACACGCATGTGGTGGTTTGCACCAAGCATTTATGCGCCAAGCAAGTTTAGCGAAAGTACAGCAAATTAGCTTTTCACCTTGTTGCTATCATTTATTTACGGCTAATGAGTACCGTGTAATGAGTGAGGTTGCAAATAAAAGCGAGCTTAACTTAACGCATCGCGATTTAAAGCTCGCATTACAAGAAACCGTTACAGCGCCTTCTCGTCTGGAAAAAGTACGTAAAACAGAACTAGAATGGCGACTTGGTTTTGACGCACTTAGAAAATCGATTACTGGCGAGCAATATTATGTAAGCGTCCCTTCGGTTAACAAAGCTATATTCTCAGATTCGTTTAAATCATTTTGTGCATGGGCTGCAGATAAAAAGGCAATAAACCTACCTCAAGATACTGATTATAATAAATATTTAGATATTGGTGTTGCTCGAAAAAAAATAACTGACCGAGTTGAACTGGTTCGACATGTGTTCAGAAGAGCAATTGAAGTTTGGCTTGTGCTCGATCGTGCTTTATATTTGCAACAGCAAGGCTATCAAGTAAGCGTTAAAACGTTTTGTGAAAAGCAGTTAACGCCTCGTAATATTTTGATTCTTGCTAATATCCATTAAATTTCCGTCCTCGACTTAATAAGAGATGCAATGAGAAAGTTAAAAAATTTATTCGATAACAATAAACGTTGGGCTGCACGTACAAGCGAAGCTGATCCTGAGTTTTTTAAAATTTTATCTATGCAACAAAATCCAGAGTATTTATGGATTGGTTGTTCAGACTCTCGTGTACCTGCTAATCAAATAGTTGATTTATTACCAGGCGAATTATTTGTGCATCGTAACGTTGCAAACGTAGTTGTACACACTGACCATAACTGTTTGTCGGTTATGCAGTACGCTGTAGAGGTTTTAAAAGTAAAACATATCATGGTAGTAGGTCACTATGGCTGTGGTGGCGTACAAGCCGTTTTAAACAATGCAAAATTTGGCTTTATTGATAATTGGCTACGCCATGTAGGGGATGTAAAAGAAAAGCATCTTGAACAACTTGATGCAATGCCAGAAAGCGAACGTTTAAGCCGCCTTATTGAGCTAAATGTAATTGAGCAAGTGCGTAATGTATGCCGTACTAACATTGTGCAAGATGCGTGGGAGCGCGGCCAAGAGCTAAGCGTTCATGGTTGGGTTTATGGTTTAGAAAACGGCCATCTTCATGATTTAGAATCTGTAGTAACGTGCGCGAGTGAAGAAACGCAAAGCTACAAAAAAGCAGTGCAGCACGTACTTAATAAAGTGGGCGAAAATAAATAAATTTATGACTAAAACGGCGATATTAATAGGTGCTACAGGTTTGGTCGGTAATGAGTTGCTACATAAGCTACTTAAGAGCGATCGTTATACCAAAGTGGTTACGTTAAGTCGTCGGGCTTTGCCTATTACACACGCAAAGCTAGTTAATCACGTTATTGATTTTGAAAAATTAACTCAATACGTTGAGCTTTTTAAAGGTGACGTATTGTTTTCGTGTTTGGGCACAACCCGTAAACGGGCGGGCTCTACACAAGCTCAGCGTAAAGTAGATTTTGATTATCAGTTTATAGCGGCGCAGTTAGCGGCATGTAATGGTGTTACGCATTACTGCTTAGTGTCATCAAGCGGGGCGAACACGCACAGTAATAGTGCTTATTTGAAAATGAAGGGTGAGCTTGAGCAACATATTAAAGCACTCCCTTTTGGTAAAATAAGTATTTTACAACCGTCTTTATTATTAGGTGATCGTGAGCAATTTAGAGTGGCAGAAAAGATAGGCAGTATTATTTTTCCTGTTATTACACGACTGCCGTTTTTAAAGCGTTACAAACCAATAACTGGCGAGCAAGTTGCGCAAAAAATGCTGAGTGTGAGTTTAGAGCAACAGGCTAAGTTATTTTATTATGTGCTAGATGAGCTATTTGAATAAACTTAGTAAAACGCAAAAGGCAGCCTAAGCTGCCTTTTTTGTACATTAAATTAATACCAATTTTATTAAAAAAATGATCATTCTAGCGTATTAAATAACTCACTAACTACGTTAAAAATTATTTATATAGAACAACTATGTATCATAATTTTAGCCTTGTTATTGAGCTATTTTCTTATCGCTATAATAGATCACTAATTTAATGCAATTGGTATAATTATTCAGCGTCAGTTTTAGTGCTAAGTTGTTGCNTTATTCAGCGTCAGTTTTAGTGCTAAGTTGTTGCTCAAGTAATGCAACTTTAGCTTCAAGCTCAGTTAACTTTTCGCGAGTACGAATAAGTACTTGGCTTTGCACATCAAATTCTTCACGGCTCACAAAATCCATCTCAGCAAGCTTGTTTTGTAAAACTTGCTTTGTTTTACCTTCGAGTGTCTCTGCTAGGTTTTTTACACCTTGTGGCATATTGCTAGTAATTTGCTTAGCAATTTCTTCAAGTTTTGCTGGGTTGATCATATTTGTCCCTTCGATGCGGCCTAAAATAATAATAACTAATATTACCTTATACCCACGGTATTTAACACATGATCATCTTTACCTTAATTAATTAAGGCAATTGCTATGCTCGCAGTAATGGTTACGTTAAAATTGCGCGTCTTTTAAATTTCTTTGGTCGTTATGAAACTCAATCCTAAACAAGATGAAGCCGTAAAATATATTAGTGGTCCATGCTTAGTACTCGCAGGCGCAGGCTCTGGTAAAACCCGTGTTATTACGAATAAAATCGCTTATTTAGTGAAAAAATGTGAGTACAAAGCGCGAAATATAGCCGCTGTTACTTTTACCAATAAAGCAGCCAAAGAAATGCGTGAACGAGTACTGCAAACACTTGGTAAACAAGACGCCAAAGGTTTGTGGGTATCGACGTTTCATACACTCGGTTTAGAAATAATAAAAAAAGAGTTAAGCACATTAGGGTTTAAACCCGGCTTTTCGTTATTTGATGATCAAGATACCAATCAGCTTCTTAGTGAACTCACCGAAGATGAGCTAAAAAAAGACAAGGACTTACTCAAACTACTTAAAATGGAAATTGGTAGTTGGAAAAACGAATTAGTACTGCCAGAGCAAGCAATACGCGAAGCGCGTGATGCGCAAAAGGCATTGTTTGCACAGCTGTATGCTCGCTACCAAAATCAGCTACGTGCTTATAACGCACTGGATTTTGATGATTTAATTATGATCCCTACTTTGTTACTTACTAATAACGCCACATCTCGTGAGCGCTGGCAGCAACGCTTTAAATACTTGCTGGTGGATGAGTATCAAGATACCAATACAAGCCAATATCAACTTGTTAAATTGCTAGTAGGCGAGCGTGCCCGTTTTACTGTTGTAGGTGATGACGATCAATCAATTTACTCATGGCGTGGTGCTCGCCCGCAAAACTTAGTGTTATTAGGTAAAGACTACCCAGGGCTTAGACTTATAAAACTTGAGCAAAACTATCGAAGTGCAGGGCGAATACTAAAAGCGGCTAACATTTTAATTGCGAATAACCCACATGACATAGAGAAAAAGTTATTTAGTGAACTAGGTTATGGTGAGCCGATTAAAGTAATAGGGTGCCGCGATGAAGAGCATGAATCTGAGCGTGTGGTTGCTGAAATAATTTCACATAAGTTTATGAAGCGTACCAGCTATAAAGATTACGCGATTTTATATCGTGGTAATCATCAAGCACGTGGCTTTGAAAAATCTTTAATGAGTAACCGTATCCCTTATAAAATTAGTGGCGGTATGTCGTTTTTCGCTCGCTCAGAAATTAAAGATATTATGGCGTATTTACGTTTGCTAGTTAATCAAGATGATGACAATGCATTTTTACGTATCGTAAATACACCGCGACGCGAAATAGGCACGGTTACACTTGAAAAGCTTGGTACGCTTGCTAACGAAAAACACGCGAGCTTATTTGCTACCTGTTTTGATAACGATTTAGGCTACAGACTAAAAGGGCGTGGTTTTAATGCGCTTGCTGGATTTGCACGCTGGGTTGTTGAGCTATCTGATAACGCAGTACGCGGTGATACGCTCGAAGCTGTTAAAGACTTAGTGCGTAATATTAATTACGAGGCATATTTGTACGAGTCCTCACCGAGTGCAAAAGCGGCTGAAATGCGTATGAAAAACGTATCAGAGCTGTATCGTTGGATAACAGATATGTTGACCGGTGATGCCGACAACGAACCAATGACATTAGCCGAGGTTGTTAGCAAGCTAACCCTTCGCGATATGCTTGAGCGTAACGAAGAAGAAGATGAAACCGATGCAGTGCACTTATCAACACTACATGCATCAAAGGGCTTAGAGTACCCGTACGTATTTATGGTGGGTATGGAAGAGGGTTTACTTCCGCATCAGGTAAGTATTGATGAAGATAACGTAGATGAAGAACGCCGCTTAGCTTATGTTGGTATTACTCGTGCACAGCAGGAGTTAACACTTACTTATGCAAAAATACGTCGTCAATTTGGTGAAACCTCACAAACTGAGTTAAGCCGATTTGTACAAGAGTTACCGCAGGACGATCTCGCGTTTGAAAATAAAAAGGCGCCAAATACGCAAGCAGAGCGAATGGAAAAAGGCCAAGCAAGAGTCGCTAACCTTCGTGCAATGTTTAAAAAGCCTGAGTAATACCTCAGGCTAATTTTATAAAGACTGGGTTGCTTGTATTTCAGGTAACTCAGAACACACTAGAGCGTGTTGTTTTCCCACAAAAAATGCCAAACCGTGCTTGTCTAGTAAAGCTCTAAAATTAAGTATTGATGGGCCTTTAGCAATGACTTTCATTGCTTTGAGCTTTGTAATTGCAAGCACGCCCTGTAGCTGAAAATCGTAACTTTCTTGTTGTAAAACACGTTTACTAAAGGTCGAGCTAAGTAGCAGATAGTCAAAATTAATATCGGTTAGTAAATTAAGTTCGCATCGATCTTTAGCGAAATTGTTTAAACCAATTGAATAACCAAGTTGTGATAGCTTTTTGAGGTTTTCTATTTGTGTTGCGCTTGCGTGACGAATTTCTTGCTCATCAAATAGCAAACAGAGCTGGCTATGTCCTTGTTGTTTATTTAGCGTATCTGTAAATAAAACAAATTCGTGCTCCTCGAGTAGTAAACCAGAGCAAGGAACCAGCGCCATAGTTACATTTGCGGTAATTGCTTGTGCATAAGCGCGTTGTAATAACTGTAACTCTATCTCGAGGTGCTGTTCTTTATCTGATGCAAACTTTTTCAAAATATCAAAGCTAGTAAAGCCAAGTATTGGGTGTTCACCAAATGCTTCAAATAAAGATTCAGACTGATGTTGCTCATCAAGAGTAATTATTTCTGAGCTTCTAAAACTCATAGGTAATATATCAAGGTGATGTTGTGCTTTTAGTGCCTGCGCAGGTATTGATTGCGTTAATAGCGGATGAAATAGCTCGTAGCGGTTTTTTCCGGAGTTTTTAGCGTGATACATTGCAGCATCGGCATCACGAATAATTTCATCCGTATGCGTATAGCTTTTCTTTGAGTAGGTTATTCCTATACTAGCACCACTTTGAAGTGATTCGCCTTTAAGGAAAAAAGGCTTTTTCATTAAATCGATAATACGATTAGCAACATCTTCTGCTTGTTGAGGCTCAGTTAAGTGCGTTAATAAAATAACAAACTCATCGCCACCTAAGCGTGCTAGTAAATCATGTTCGCGTATACACTGGGCAAATAACTCACTAACGTTAATTAAAAACTGATCGCCAGCATGGTGACCAAGTTGGTCGTTAATGTCTTTAAACTTATCTAAATCAATAAATAAAACAGCAAAATTATGTTCAGGAAAGCGCTGATAATGTTGTAGTGTTTTTTCAAGCTGAGTTAAAAAGAGGCTGCGATTAGGTAAGCTAGTAAGAGAGTCGTGATGTGCGTCGTGATAAAGCTGCTGCTCTATTTTTTTACGCTCATCTATTTGCATTTGTAAGTGCAGATTTGTTTGACGCAGTTCTTTGGTTTTTTCGTTTACTCTAAATTCGAGTTCTTGATGGCTTTTTGCAATCGCTTGATTGGTGAGCTTTGTTTGTAAAACCGCTGCAATTTGATGAGATACAAAGGTAATTAACTCGCAATCATCCCGGCTGAAAATATGTTTGTTATCGTAAGCTTGGCAAACAATAAGGCCGATAACACCTTGAGCTGTTTTAAGTGGAGCGCCTAACCAACTAGTGGCCATTTGCTCTTTTTGTACAGGCTTAGCTCTTTGTACTACACCGCTTTCTATTAATTCTTTTGCTCTACACGGGTGTATAAGTTGCGTTTCTTCAGTGCTTATTACCAGTTCACTATAACCTTTAGCAAAGCGTCTTGGTTGTGTGTTTTCTTTAAATTCATCTACACAATAAGGGAAGCTTATCCAGCCAGACTCTTTATCGTAAAGTGCAATATATAAGTTCTCTGCGTAGGTAATTGTTTTTATTATTTCATGTATCTTAAAGTAAGCATCATCAAGGTTTTTAGCTTGCGTTGCTATTTCAGATATTTTAAACAGAATTTGTTGGCGTTGAAGTGCGCGTTTGCGTTGTTCTATTTCAAGGTTTAACGCGTCGTTACTTTGAGTGAGTGCACGGGTACGAATTTTAACTTCTGACTCAAGGAGCTCTCGTTTTTTTACACGCTCTATTGCAGTTGCTAAATAAAGCGACATAAACTCAAGTAATTGTATTTGTTGTGAGCTATAGCCTTGTTTTGTATCGTAACTTTGCGCTGCTAAAACACCGATAATATTATGTTCTTGGTAAACCGGAACACCTACCCAATGCTCTGCTGGAGTGCCTAATGCTTTAAATAAGCCTTCTGCTGCGGCATTTTGCATTTGCTGCTTGGTAAAACATGTGGTTTTACCCTGTTTAAATACATAACCAGTGGCGCCTTCATCAAAGCTATTTGATTGGTTAAGGGCGACGGCAATACCATCTTTTTCATCTGAAAAGTAAGAAAGTTCTAACGATTGACTGTATTGATTTAATAGCACCACATAAAAACTTTTACTCGGCACATATTTTTGTAAAATGTCGTGGATAGCGGGATAAAGTAGGGTTAGCTCGGCAACAGTACTTGCTTGCTCTGATAATTGTATCAGCGCATTTTGTAAGTGATGTGATTGTTTGTATTTATTGAGTAATGTTTTTAGACGTTTATTTTGATACGCCAATTTACTCGATACTGAGAGTTTATCTTCCAATGATCTAACCGGCTATTTTTATTGTATAGTTATTAGCCTTATACTTTCACTTTTAGCGCTTATCGTCAAGTTGATATTCGTACTATCATACTGGCTAGAAACACTATTTTAGGTATTAAAAAAGGCTTACCGAAGTAAACCTTTTTTGTGTATTTCAGCTGTATTTACTTAGATGTCATGAAGTCGATGGCAGCGCTTATCTCATCATCAGAACAATCCATACAGGTGCCTTTTGGAGGCATCGCATTAAAGCCATTTAGTGCATGCTCAAGTAAAGTGTCTTTACCTTTAGCTATACGTGGAGCCCAATCGTCAGGCGATTTAGGCGCGCCTAGTGCACCAGTACCGTGACATGCAAAACATGCACCTTGATACACTTGCTCACCAGAACGAGGGCCTGTAGGCGCCGCTGCTACAGCAGCTTTATCGCCTTCAAGGTATACAGCACCAACCGGCGCGAGACGTGCTTTAATTGCATCTTCAGTCATAGAGTTATCATATGGCTGTGCGTATGCAGTGGTTGCTAGCATTAATAATGCTGCAGCTGTTAATTTTTTCATTTTGCCTTGCTCACTTCGATTTGAACGTGATCAATCACGATTAAAGATGACGGAAATTAAACCGATTATAACTCTCTGAGCCAATTTATAAAATGCTAAGAGGCGTTTTTATTAATAAAACTGACTACTTTTTGCGTTAACGCAATAAAATTTAATTATTTACTGTTTTTTGTTAAGCAATTTAATAATTGCAAACAGTCATACAATTAACTTTTTAGATCCTAAGATCAATTTATTGATAATACGCTACTAACTAGTTTTTCGATCCCTGCATCGGCTTCAATAATTGATTGCGCAAGCATATAAGCTGGGGTTGTAACTAGCTTATTTGGCTGATCAATAACAACATCATCTACTGCACAATTTATATGTTTAGCGCCTAATGTGCTTAGCGCTTGTGCTGTCTCTGCATCGTTACCAATCGTAAGTACAGCGTTATCGTAAATAAATGGGATCAAAGCGGGTGCAATACACATATAACCAGCAGGCTTATTTTCTTTTGCAAATGATTTACAAGCATTAAGTACGTCTTCATTAATATTTGCTTTTGCGCCTTTAATTGCAAAGTCACATAAGTTTTTTGCAGCGCCAAAACCGCCAGGTACAATTAATGAGTCAAACTGAGTTGCGTCTAGTTCAAGCAGCGATTTAATGTCACCCCGTGCAATACGAGCCGCTTCTGTTAATACATTACGCTTATCAGGCATTACTTCGCCCGTTAAATGGTTAATGGTATGAAGTTGTTCAATATCCGGTGCAAAACACTGATACGTTGCGCCATTTTTGGCTATATGTAATAAAGTTAAAATTGCTTCATTAATTTCACTACCATCGTACACACCAGACCCTGCTAATATTACCGCTACGTTTTTCATGCTTTTGTGCCCCTAAAGTCTTTTTTATAAGTCGATCGGATGAAGTCTAACATGCTCAAAATTTCTCGCGAAAATAAATTTTTAGTACAAAAATCATTCTCTATGCAAGTTGTATTGCGGTTTATGCCATTTGCGATCACTTTGCCTTTAAAAAAATTATAAAGGATCGCTATGATCTTCGATCCATTGTGCTAGAATACTCCTCCGGTTATTTAAATGGACGCGAATAATCAAAGTGAATAACAACACAAGCAGTCGTTAGAAAACCTTTTTCCACATTGGTTTAAAATAATAAAAAAAGAACCTCGTATTATCTTTTTTAAATTAAAACATACAGTTAAAGTATTTTCTAGGCATTTTATAATGCTTTGGAAGAATAGCTCGTGGCTGTTATCTACACACTTATCCACAGCTTGCTATAGTTTTAATAACACGATAAGCAGTAATTCACTGTCGTTTTATTTACTACCTTATGGCATGCTTATAATTACCTTAATTTTTTGCATTTAGGATCCAAATTCACCATGGCTCAGATCCCCGAAAACCCACTTATTTTAGTTGATGGCTCGTCATATTTATTTCGTGCTTATCATTCTCCGCCGCATTTAACTAATTCTAAAGGTGAAGCTACGGGCGCTATTTATGGCGTGATCAACATGCTTAAAAGCTTGATCAGACAATACGATCCCTCACATATGGTGGTTATATTTGATGCTAAAGGTAAAACGTTCCGTAACGATATGTATAGCGAGTATAAGGCAAATCGTCCGCCTATGCCGGATGACTTACGCACTCAAATAGCACCAATACACAGTATTATTAAAGCGATGGGCTTTCCGCTAATTAGTATTGAAGGCGTTGAAGCTGATGATGTTATTGGTACATTTGCACGTATAGCGTCAGAGCAAAAACGACATGTACTCGTCTCTACTGGCGATAAAGACATGGCACAGCTTGTTAATGAACACGTTACGCTAATAAACACGATGACTGACAGTATTTCAGATCCCGTTACCGTGGTTGAAAAGTTTGGTGTAGGCCCTGAACTTATTATTGATTACTTAGCATTAATGGGTGATAAGGTCGATAATATTCCGGGTGTTGAAGGTTGTGGTCCTAAAACTGCAGTTAAATGGTTAGAAAAATATGGTTCTCTTCAAGGTGTAATGGATCACGCCAGTGAGATTAAAGGTAAAATAGGCGAAAAGTTAGCAATTGCTCTTGATCATCTGCCTTTAAGCTACGAACTTGCGACAATTAAGTGCGATGTTGAAGTTGAATCTGATCTTGATACATTCAAACTTCAAGAGCCTAACAAAGACGAATTAATTGCATTATATGGTGAGTGCGAATTCCGTCGTTGGTTAGCTGAATTACTTGATAATCCTAAAGATGCTGAAACACATTTAGCTGTACCTACCCAAGCCACTGAATTACCAAAAGTAGAAGATGCTCATTACGAAACTATTTTAACGCAAGTGCAATTTGATACGCTAATAGAGCAATTAAATAGTGCTGAGTTATTTGCATTTGATACTGAAACAACCAGCCTTGATTACATGAAAGCGCAATTGGTGGGTATGAGCTTTGCCGTAAAAGCGGGTGAAGCTGTGTATTTACCGGTAGCGCACGACTATCCGGGTGCGCCTGAGCAATTAAGCCTTGAATTTGTAATGCAAAAGCTAGGTCCAATTTTGGCAGATGAAAACAAAGCTAAAGTAGGGCAAAACCTTAAATATGACAAAAGTGTATTAGCGAATGCAGGCTTTGCGCTAAATGGTATTAAGTTTGACACCATGCTTGAGTCGTATGTATTTAATAGTGTAGGGACGCGTCACGATATGGACTCGCTAGCACTTAAATACCTAGGTCATAAAAATATTAGCTTTGAAGATATTGCTGGCAAAGGTAAAAAGCAACTTACCTTTAACCAAATTGAACTTGAAAAAGCAGCACCTTACGCCGCTGAAGATGCCGATATTACTTTGCGTTTACACGAAGTGCTTTGGCCAAAAATAGCAGCTGATGAAAAGCTAAAATCGGTATTTGAAGATATAGAAATGCCACTTATTAGTGTGATTTCTGATATTGAACGCACCGGTGTTGCGATAGATAGCAATATGCTTGGAGCGCATAGTCAACGTTTAGGTGAGCGTTTAATTGAGCTTGAAAAAGAAGCGTTTGAAATAGCAGGCGAACCATTTAACTTAAGTTCACCAAAACAGCTACAAGTACTGTTGTTCGAGAAGCTTGGGCTGCCTATTATTAAAAAAACGCCTAAAGGTGCACCTTCTACCGCAGAAGAAGTACTGCAAGAACTTGCTCATGATTATCCGCTACCTAAAGTAATTATAGAGCATCGTGGTTTATCAAAGCTTAAATCAACTTACACCGATAAATTACCATTAATGGTGAATGAGAAAACCCAGCGTGTACATACGTCTTATCATCAGGCAATTACAGCTACGGGGCGCTTGAGTTCAACTGATCCTAATTTACAAAATATTCCTATTCGTTCAGAAGAAGGACGTCGTATTCGTGAAGCGTTTATAGCCGCAGATGGTTATAAAATTGTTGCTGCCGATTACAGTCAAATTGAGCTGCGTATTATGGCGCATCTTTCACAAGACAAAGGTCTATTAAATGCATTTGCTAACGGCTTAGATGTACATAGTGCCACTGCCGCTGAAGTATTTGGTGTAGAGCTTGATGATGTAACTACCGATATGCGCCGTAAGGCGAAAGCAGTAAACTTTGGCTTAATTTACGGTATGTCGGCATTTGGTTTAGCACGTCAACTAGATGTGCCACGCCACGAAGCGCAGCATTACATAGATAAATACTTTGAGCGTTTTCCAGGTGTATTAGAGTACATGGAAACAACACGCGAAAAAGCAGCTGAAAATGGCTACGTTGAAACAATATTTGGTCGTCGCCTACATTTACCAGAAATAAGCGCACGTAATGGGGCGCGTAGAAAAGGAGCCGAACGTGCTGCTATAAACGCACCAATGCAAGGTACTGCCGCCGATATTATTAAAAAGGCAATGCTGAGCGTCAATCGTTGGGTACACGAACAAGCACCAAATACGATTAAGTTACTTATGCAAGTGCACGATGAATTAGTATTTGAAATCAAAACAGACTGCGCAGAACAATACACAAAACACATTTGTGAACTGATGTCGCAAGCTGCTGCGCTAGATGTACCACTTATAGTTGAAGCTGATGAAGGTGACAACTGGGAACAAGCTCATTAATGCAATTTTAGCATTTTAATTAAAGCGCCTTTTGGCGCTTTTTTTATGTTTAATAAAAATGGCGAATAACAGCGATTCAATCAGGTATATGCAAGCTTTAGTTAAAATAAGGTTAATTTAAGCAACTATTTGTATTAAATAGTTATATGTTCGTCAATTCGAGCTGTTTTACAGGAATATGATTGTATTTTAATGCGTGCTTTTGTTAAAGTCCCGCCTGTCCTATCCTGTAGGACATCCTGTTGATGATGCATCTGAAAGGGTGCAACAAATTGATAGCTTCTCCCCAGTTTGCTATACCGGCCTACCAACTTGTTTGGTGGGCCGTTTTTTGTTTTACGCCTGAAAATCCTATCTAATTAATTCTTTATTGCGCTATACCAATTGTATTATTCATTCGTCATTTCGAGGTGGTTTGGGTACATCGCAGGTGATACCATCGAGGTGATATTATTTTTATTTTTTTCATTTTATTACTAAGGAGTGCGTTATGTTTAAAGCATTAGCTATTGCAGGTTTTTCTTTATCAAGTTTAGTTATTTCTAATGTTGCTCAGGCCAATTGGCAGCTAGTGAATGATAAAAGCCAATTAAGCTTTGTTTCAATTAAAAAAGATTCGATTGCTGAAGCTCACCATTTTACTAACCTTGAAGGTATGCTTTCTGATAAAGGCGAGTTTAGCGTTAATGTTGATTTAACATCAGCCGAAACTCTAATTCCTATTCGTAATGAGCGTTTAACGACATTTTTATTCGAAGCGGCTAAATTTCCAAATGCTGTTTTAACTGCAAATTTAACTAAAGAACTGAGCAATATTAAAAAGCCTGGTCAATATGTATTGAAGGGTATTAAAGCTGAGCTTGATTTTCACGGTAATAAAAAGCCATTGGCAATTGATGTACTCGTTAACAGCACGCAAAGTGGTGATTTAACGGTATCATCGCTAACACCTATTATTATTAATAGTGATGATTTTGGTGTAACTGAAGGCGTTAAAAAGCTGCAAGAGCTAGCGGGCTTACCTTCAATTGCAACAGCAGTGCCTGTTACATTTGCAATTACACTTAAAAAACAGTGATTTCTTTAAGTGAGCTTAGCAAGCAATTAAGCGAGCCAAGCAAACCTTTTGATAGTTGGCAGCCTAATCATTGTGGTGAACTGCCAATTGTCATTAATCATGAGGGGAAATGGTTTTACGATGGCAGCGAAATAACACGCCCAGCCATGGTGAAGCTGTTTGCTTCTGTTCTATGTAAAGAAGGTGAGCAATTTTATTTAAAAACACCTGTCGAAAAAATAACAATAACGGTTGATGATGCGCCGTTTATTATTGTTGATTGGCGTTTTGAAAATACAGTGCAAGGGCAGGTGTTGTGTTGTATTGATAATTTAGCTAGGCAGTGGTTGGTGAGCGCTCAGCAGCCTTTAGTTATAAAAGACTATAAAGGGTCAAAAGTGCCTTATCTAAAGCTACCTTATGGCTGTAGTGCGCGTGTTGCGCGAAGCGTATATTATCAGTGGGCTGAAAAAGCCGAGTCTGATAAGCTCGGCTATTTTATTAAATCTGCAGGAAAGCAGTTTTATTTATCGTAACGCCAGCGTTTAAGCCTCTGGGTTAGTTTCGTCTGTGATTGTTTCATCGGTAGGTGGTATAGCAATAACAGGACCTAAAAACCATTCATCTAGTTTTTTAGCTACTTCTGGTAAACCCGTGCCTTTTAATGATGAAAATGCATGAACTGTAATATCCCCATCAAGCGTGCTTAATTCACGACGAACTTGCAGTACTTGTGATTTACGAGGGCCTTGCTTTAATTTATCGGCTTTAGTTAATAGTGCCAATACTGGAATTTCACTACCAATAGCCCAATTAATTAAATCGCGGTCTAAATCTTTTAATGGATGACGAATATCCATTAAAATAACAATACCTTTTAGGCTTTGACGCTTTTGTAGGTATTCGCCTAGCGATTTTTGCCATTTCTTTTTCATTTCGATTGGTACTTTAGCAAAACCATAGCCTGGTAAATCGATAAGGCGCATATCGTCAACATCAGCTAAATCGAATGTATTGATTAGCTGAGTACGTCCAGGTGTTTTACTTGTACGTGCTAGCTTCTGATCGGTTAATGCATTTAATGCACTCGACTTACCTGCGTTGGAACGACCGGCAAACGCAACTTCAATTCCCGTATCAGCAGGTAATTTAGTAATGTCGGGAGCGCTTGTTACGAAAGACGCAGTATTATATTTGATACGAGATTTGAGCACAGGCTCTCCTAAAACTTAAATAAATAACGTTGAGTAAACCAAATTCACTCAGGGCGCGTATTTTATACTATAAAGGATGTATTAAAAAGCGTATTTAACCACCTAAAAACAGCACCTATGGTACATTTAAAACATGTTAAAGCTTAATCTAAGTCAAAACCCTGTAAATTATAAGCTTAATATGTGTAGAAAACGTGCCAGAGAATTTATTATCGTGTAGAATATATGTATTACAACATCACGATTGTAGATGATACAGGGTCGGAAACAGAGAATTCACCATGAAAAAAATAGCACTATCTTTAACAATATTGCTTGGTGCGTTGTCAGCAAGCAACGCAGCAGCATTTGATGGCGATGTAAACGCAGGTAAAGAAAAATCAGCAACGTGTGCGGCTTGTCACGGCCCAGACGGTAATGCGCCGGTTAATATTTACCCTAAAATTGCAGGTCAACATCCAGATTATATCCTCAAGCAACTTCAGGATTTAAAATTAGGTATGACGTCAGGCGGCAAAGAAGGGCGTATGGATCCAGTAATGAGCGCTATGGCTATGCCACTTAGCGAGCAAGACATGAAAGATCTAGCTGCTTATTTTTCTTCAATGAACATGACTGAAGGTGCTACACCTAAAGATGTTGTTGAAGTTGGCGAGATGCTTTTTAAAGCAGGCGATGCAGAACGTGGAATTCCATCATGTGCAGCATGTCATGGCCCACGTGGTAATGGCTCGTCACTTGCTAAGTTTCCAAAAATTTCTTTTCAGCATCCAGGATATATCAAGGCTCAACTTGAAAAATTCCGTGATGGTACTCGTCATAATGACTTAAATGGCATGATGGGCGATATTGCAAAAAAATTAACAGATAAAGACATCGAAGTACTTTCTCAGTATTTAGGTGGCTTACACTAAAGTCGTATTTATTTAGCAGTTAATAATAAATAAACTACAATGTGTTAAAAAAAGCAGCCTAGGCTGCTTTTTTTGTGTCAAAAATTAACGATATCGTCCGTTTTAATGTAAGACATTGACCATGTCTGGTTGTAAGAAAAGTCTTCTTTTTATTTTTGATTATTGATTAACTTATTGTAATTTATGTTTATTTTTATATCTCAATGTAATAAATATAATAAAAGTTATATAAACCAGTTGTAACAAAATCATTAACGAGTAAATTAACCACTGTCGCAAAACAACAATAACAAAACGGAAATAACTATCAAGGAAAGTAACGCGGCATGACTACATAGCATAAGATTAGTGCTACTAAAGGAAATAATAAAAAAGTGTCAGGATGACCGAAAATAATAAAAAACTCATGGAAGTTTAATAATAAAAACAAAATGGAATGTAACAAGGAACGTAAAAATAATAACAATACGGACTGATAATAATAAAAATAATAAAGACTAAAAAAAGTCGAAGGGAGAAGTGTCCAGATAATGGCGCTCAGATTAGCAGGCGGTAGAGATGTTTTCTCTACCGCCTTTTTATTTGTCCTGTTACAATACCCACCGTTTTAAATTGGCGATTAATTAGCTAAGGCGCTTTTAAATGAGAGACCCAACCTCTAAGCGCAAACTGAATTCTTCTGGCTAGGCCAGCACTGCGATGCCCATTAATTTGCGCTTCGCTCAAAACCTCTTAAGTGAGATGATCAAGATATGAGTAGAACTAAAAAGTCACGCAAAAGCCCAGCAAACGGACCTGTTCGTTTAAGCCAAGATAAGCTTAAAGAAATGCGCGCATTAAAAGAGCAGCGAGTTAAAAAAACCAAAGGTGCTAAGCCAGGTTCTCGTAACGCGCCAGATTTACTAGATAGCGAAAGCCATAATGCTGGTCACGCGCCGAAAGATAAGCGTGTAGGCAGTAAAAAGCCGGTACCATTAATTGCAACTGCGCCTGAGCCTAAAGTTGAAATGAAACGCAACTTAAAGCCAACTATTGAGCTGAAAAAGTTAATCGAGCCTGAATTTACACCTGAACAAGAGCTAGAAGCACTTGAGAATGACGAGCGTTTACTTAAACTAGTAGAGCGTCATGAAGAAGGTGAAATGCTAACTGGTAAAGATGCTAAGTACTTTAATAGCCGTATTGCTCGTCATCAGGCGTTATGTGAAATTCTTGGTATTGAAGACGAGGATGAAGACGAATTTGAAGATGACCTTGAAGATGATATTGAAAGCAAAGGCAATTCTGATTTCGATCAATACTTATCTGACGATTTAGCCAACGAATGGTTAGATGAAGACGACAAATAGTAAGGATAAATAATGAGTACCGCGGTAATTTTAGCCTTACTTTTAGGCGCTGCTATAATAGTTGGTCTGGCATTTTATGCGGGTCAGTTGCTGTATAAGTTAAATGCGCAAAAAAAGTTAATTGCTAAAACGCAGGCTGAACAAAAGCAAAAGCTTGAGAAGTCGCGTTTAAAGCGAAATGCCAAACTAGCCGATAGTATTCATTTAATTGCGCGTGCAATGAATGAAGAGCAGTGTGAGTTTTCTGAAGGCTGTTTACGTATTTGGGTACTTATGTCTCAATATGGCTTTGAGAGCGAGCGTGATTTAACGACACAATATCCTGGCATTTATAAAATGTACCAGGTAGTTAAAGAAATGCCGACACACGATGCACGTAAAAAATATGCTAAAAAAGAAATTTTTAAGCTAGATAAAGCTCGCTGGCAAGCTGAAGAAACACTTAAAGATGAAGTTAAAGCCGATTGCGCTAAAATTATCATCGAGTTTAAAGCCGCTCCTGGCAGCGATAAAGTAGTTTTTAACTAGCTTTAGTTTTTCGAGTACTCAAAAAAAGCAGACCTTGGTCTGCTTTTTTTATGCGTAAAAATTTTCATACAAATTGCATTAAATTAGTATCAGTTAAATCACTCGTGAAAAACGCGTCGCATTTATTTGTTTTTGTAAATGAGCGTCAAAGCACATGCAAATAATACGAATGAATAAGTTGCCGCGTGGCGTTACGCTAATTTTATTATCATTTATAGTGACTAGTTCATCTTTTATAAGTGGCGTAAGCGCAATTAACGCATCCTCAAAGTAGTCATTAAATATAAGCGCATGCTTTTCGCTAAAGTCTTGTATATCTAATTCAAACTGGCAAATGAGCTGCTTAATTGCATCAGCACGAATTACATCATCATGCGTTAAGTGCATACCTTTATTAAGAGCACAGCCGTTTTGTGTTTCTACGCTGTGGTAATAATGTTTTAATTCTTTTTGATTTTGTAAAATGGCAGTGCCAATTTGTGAAATTGATGACACGCCTAAGCCTAATAAATCACAATTCCCATGGGTTGTATAACCTTGAAAATTACGATGTAACTTGCCTTCATTTTGCGCAATAGCTAGTTCGTTATCGTTTTTTGCAAAGTGGTCCATACCAATAAATTGATAGCCTGCTTGCGTCATCTGCTCCAGCGTGTTTTTAAACATAGTGAGTTTATTATGTGCACTGGGTAAATCTGCATCTTTAATCTTACGCTGTGCGGCAAAGCGCTCTGGTAAATGCGCGTAGTTAAACACCGATACTCGGTCAGGGCTTAACTCAATAAGTTGCTCTATAGTTTGCTTAAAGCTCTCTGGCGTTTGCAGAGGAAGCCCGTAAATCATATCTGCATTAATAGATTGAAATCCCAGCTCGCGAGCTTGTGTAATTAATTGCTTAACCGTATCTGCATTTTGCGGGCGATTAACAGCAAGTTGCACGTCGTCGTTAAAGTCTTGAATCCCAAATGAGACACGGTTAAAGCCAAGCATTCTTAAATCAACAAGCATATTATCGGCAAGTGAGCGAGGGTCTATTTCAATGCCGCGCTCTGTTGTGCTTGTAAAATTAAAGTGCTGCTCTAAAAGCTTAATTAGACGAGTCATTTGTTTTGCGGTTAAAAAGGTGGGAGTACCGCCACCTAAATGTAATTGCTCAACCGTGTAGTTTTTAAATAAATGAGCTTGGGCAGTAATTTCTTTTGCTAAAAAGTCGAGATACGTATCGGCCTTAGATTGATGGCGGGTAATTATTTTATTACAGCCACAGTAGTAGCAAAGCTGACTACAAAACGGAATATGAATATATAAAGAGAGTGAACGACTCGTTGATGATTCTACAGCGCTTAGTAGGTCTTGTTGTTGATACCCATCACGCAGTGATAGAGCTGTGGGATACGAGGTATAACGCGGGCCAGACACATTATATTTGTTTATTAGGGTTTGATCCCATTGTGGAAGTTTAATCATCACGCGCACCTAAGTATTTATTTAGGGGGTGATTATAAAAAAGTACGCAGTGAGGCGGTTTGATCTATAACAAAAAAGGTGCCGAAGCACCTTTTTTAATAAAATATCAATTAATGCGGTCTAATTAATACGTAACAGTATGGGCATCTTTGAGATATTGAAATAACTCTTTATAACCTTTACCCGGCTTTTCAGCTTTCGCTTCTTTCGCCGCATTACGAACCAATTGACGCATTTGCTGACGATCAAGAGACGGAAACTGTTCAATAGTCTCATTGATAAGGTCATCACCTTGTTCAATTAGGTCTGAACGTAATTGCTCAATTTTTTTGACCAATACTTCAGCTTGGTTATTTTTATTAAGCATTACATCGATAATCGCTCTAATAGCGTCAATGTTTTCTACAGTACGCAACGTTTTAGCGATGTAGTTTAAGTGACGGCGGTACGCGTCACTTTTATTACTTATTTTATCAGCAACAACCATTGCCGCTTTTAAATCGTCATTTAATGGCAGGCGTTCGCGCTGTTTTTTACCCATTTTGGCAATTTCAGTACCTAACTGATGAAACTCTTGCGCTTCACGCTTAAGTTCCGTTCTTGATACATATTCAATTTCTTCTTCAATTTCAGCAGGCTTGCCTTTTTTCTTTGCCATGGGGTGCTCTTAAATAAAAATAACTTTTGCCATTATACATGAATATGATACTTAGGAATATTAGCTGATGTGATGCATTGAGTGTGTTAGCATTTAAATATAAGAAATGCGTGCATTATGCCTCTAAGGCTCAGGACTTAATTTATGAAAAGCCAACAAAACGATCCAATTTATTCTCAAATATCGCAAGTTAAAGATGCGGTAGCAGAAGTACTCGAACATGCTAAAAAATTAGGCGCTACAGCTGCAGAAGCTGCCATGTCTAGCACGTCTGGTTTATCGGTTAGTAC
This sequence comes from Pseudoalteromonas sp. NZS71_1, assembly GCF_015864305.1. Taxonomy (NCBI): domain Bacteria; kingdom Pseudomonadati; phylum Pseudomonadota; class Gammaproteobacteria; order Alteromonadales; family Pseudoalteromonadaceae; genus Pseudoalteromonas; species Pseudoalteromonas sp. NZS71_1. The sequence goes on from NZ_JADYXM010000007.1 coordinate 42,577, forward strand.
ACGAATGGGTGAAGTAGAAACCATTGAGTTTAACCAGGACGGCGGCTTAGGCATTAGTGTATACGTTGGTAATAATAAAGGTTCGGCGTCAACCGCTGATTTAAATCCAAAAACATTGCGCATGGTAGTCGAAAAAGCGATTGATATAGCCAAATTTACATCGGATGACCCATTTAACGGCGTTGCTGATAAAGAATTGCTTGAATTTAATCCTAAAGATTTAGATTTATACCATCCTTGGGATGTAAGCCCTGAAGAAGGTATTGAGCTTTGTCATGCTGCTGAGCAAGCTGCACTAAATGCAGATGAGCGTATTGTTAACTCTGATGGTGCGAGTTTTTCATCTCACCAAGGATTACGTGTTTATGGCAACAGCCATGGTTTGATAACGGGCTTTCCACGCACTCGTCATAGCATTAGCACTATGGTAATAGGTCAAGATGGTGAGCAGATGCAACGCGACTCTGCTTATACTGTTGCACGCGACCAAGCGGGTTTAAATGACGCAGCGGCAGTTGGGCTTGAAGCAGCAGCTGAAACATTGGCTAAATTAAATAGCCAAAAGTTAGGCACAATAAAAGTGCCTGTTATTTTTAGAGCCGATATTGCAAATTCATTGTTTGGTCACTTAGTGTCGGCAATTGGTGGTGGTGCGCTTTATCGTAAATCAAGTTTTTTACTTGATAGCTTAGGCACACAAGTATTTAGTAATTGTGTGAATATTGCCGAGCGCCCACATATTTTAAAAGGGTTGGCGTCGTCACCGTTTGATAGCGAAGGTGTTAAAACATTCGATAGGGAAATTATTCAAGGCGGCGAGCTACAAACTTATTTATTAGCAAGTTATGCCGCGCGTAAAATGAATATGACCCCAACAGGGCATGCTGGCGGTATACATAACTGGCTTGTTGAGCAAACTCATAACGATTTAACTGCACTATTAAAAACGATGGGCACCGGCTTATTAGTTACAGAGCTAATGGGGCAGGGCGTAAATACCGTAACGGGTGATTACTCTCGTGGTGCTGCTGGTTTTTGGGTTGAAAATGGTGAAATCCAATATCCTGTAAGCGAAATTACCATTGCTGGTAATTTAAAAGATATGTTTAAAGGCATATCTGCTATTGGTGGTGACATCGAACGCCGTGGTGGTATTCAAACTGGCTCAGTATTAATAGAGCAAATGCAAATAGCCGGCGCGTAGTATTAATACGCAGTGTATACTTAGACCTAGAGTATTATCTCTGGGTCTAAGTGAGCTTTTACGAGGTGTAAAATGGCTAAAGATAGATATGCACCAAAACCGCTAACCGATATTATGGCGGGGTTAAATAATCGTTTATCAGCTTATGCAGGCAAAAGCCAAGCACTTGATACACAGCAAACCCTATTAAAAGATTTTTTAGGCCCTAAGTTGGGTGATAAATGCCGAGTCAGTAATTACCGAGACGGCACGCTAATGATAGAGGCGGTATCTGCACCTATCGCGCTTAGGCTTAATTATTTAAAAATGGATATGCTTTCACATTTTAGAGCTGCCGGAATGGCAGAGCTCGGGCAAATAAAAATAACTGCAAATCCTCAAGCAACTCAGAGATTAAGTACAGCGAATAAGTCGGGCAGTCCTGCAGTTACCAACTCACGTAAAATGAGTGAGCAAACAGCTGATTACTTAAACGCGATAGCATCTTCTGCACCCCCCTCTTTAAAAGAAAAACTAGAGCGTTTAGCGCTTCACGGAAAAAATAAAAGTAAGTCTTAACTACTCACCATCTTGTTATTGGTGGGGCTAATTTGGCAGCTCACCGCATTCAAAATACTTTGTTACATATTCCATTTTATTGTTGGCTTAATGAGGTTTATGATACTGCGTGGGCTTTATATTGATCGAAAGCTCTTTGATACCCATTCCATTAAGTAAAAGCGTGTAGGCAGTGCTATTTTTACTCCTGCTATATTCAAGAATTTAATGGAGTTGGTATGTGATACCAACCTGCATAAGTCTTTGATCAATTTAACGAATTAAATTACACTATAACGTCGTTAAAATTTTTTATTTAGAGCAGCTAGATACAAAAACTTTTGCCTGGTTCTAGCGTAATTTTCTTAACGTTAAATAGACCCCATATATAAGCAGATTGGTATGATTCAATTCTAACTAACAAACGGAATAATTATGAATAAAGTAACAATGGCTGCTGCAAGTATCGCACTTGCGCTTGGCTTGGTAGGTTGTGGTGAAAAACAACAAGAAACAAAAGTAACCGACACTCCAGTAGTAACAGCACCCGCTGAAAAACCACTAGAGCTTGGTATTGAATTAGCTAATATGGATAGTTCAGTACGCGCACAAGACGATTTTTACTACCATGTAAATGGTCAGTGGTTAGCTAAAACTGAAATACCAGGTGATAAATCTAACTACGGTTCTTTTTCGCAGTTATATGATGAGTCGCAAAAAGCGATGAAAATAGCCCTTGAAAGTGCAGCCGCAAACAAAGCCGCTAAAAAAGGCAGTGATGAGTACAAAATTGGTGCATTTTATAAAAGCTATATGAATAAAGATGCGCGTAATGAGCTAGGTATTACGCCATTACAACCGTCATTAGATACAATTGATAGCGTTAAATCTAAAGCTGATTTAGTGGGTTTAATGGCTAAAATTCAAAAACAAGGCGGTACTTTACCGTTTGGTTGGTTTGTAAATAACGATGCTAAAAACTCAAGTGAGTATGCATTGTATTTATCTCAGTCGGGTCTTGGTTTACCAGATCGTGACTATTACTTAAAAGATGACGAAAAATTCACTAAAATTCGCGCTTCTTACGAGCAATACATCACTGATGTTTTAGCAAAGTCAGGCGTTAAAAATGCAGCAGAAGCAGCTAAGAGCGTACTTGCATTTGAAAAAACACTAGCTGATGCTCAGTGGAGCCGTGTGCAAAGCCGTGATGCAACTAAATCTTATAATAAGATGACAGTAGCAGATGCAAGCAAGTTGATGGGTGACCTTGATTTAGCTGCATTCTTTAAAGATGCAGGCGTGAGTGCAAGTGACATTATTGTACGTCAACCAAGCTACTTAGAAGCACTTGCTACTATTTACAAAGACACTGATTTAGCGACGTGGAAAAACTACTTAAAATTTCATTTTGTAAGTGGTTATGCAGAACTACTTAGTGAAGATTTAGTTAACCTTAACTTTGACTTTTACAGCACAACACTTCGTGGCGTAGAAGAACAAGCACCTCTTTGGAAGCAAGCGGTTGATGCATCTAACAGTGTACTTGGTGAAATTTTAGGTAAGGTATACGTTAAAGATAACTTCCCGCCAGAAGCTAAAGCACGCATGGAAGAGTTAGTTGATAACGTAATTAAAGGTTACGGTGTTGCTATTGAAAATCTTGAGTGGATGAGCCCTGAAACAAAGCTTGCAGCGAAAGAAAAACTAGACAAATTTACACCTAAAATTGGTTACCCAGACACGTGGAAAGATTACTCAGAGCTAGATATTAACTCAGATGAGCTAGTAGGTAACTACATTCGTTATAGCGAATGGGCATACGCAGACATGATTGCTAAATTGGGTAAACCAGTTGATCGCTCTGAGTGGCACATGACTCCGCAAACAGTAAATGCGTATTACAATCCAGTAAACAACGAAATTGTATTTCCAGCAGCTATTTTACAACCGCCATTCTTTAATTTAGAAGCGGATGATGCTGTAAACTACGGCGCAATTGGTGCAGTAATTGGGCATGAGCTTGGTCATGGTTTTGACGACCAAGGTGCTAAATATGACGGTGATGGCAACTTACGTAACTGGTGGAGTGAGACTGACCTTAAGCAATTTGAAGAGCGTACAGCGGCTTTAGTTGCACAGTATAACGAATATAAACCGTTTGAAGATGCAAGTGTTAATGGCGAGCTAACGCTTGGCGAAAACATTGGTGACTTAGGTGGTTTAACGGTTGCGCATAAAGCGTATATGCTGTCTTTAGGTGATAAAAAATCACCAGTGATTGATGGTTACACAGGCGATCAACGCTTCTTTATGGGTTGGTCACAAATTTGGCGTCGTAACTATCGCGATGAAGAGTTACGTAATCGTTTATTAACAGACCCTCATTCACCAAGTCACTACCGTGTAATCGGTATCTTGTCGAATATGCCTGAGTTTTACGAAGCGTTTGACGTAAAAGAAGGTGATAAAATGTATATCAAACCAGAAGATCGCGTAAAAATTTGGTAATTTACTAAATAGACTGATTTAAAGTTAATAAAAAACCAGTAAGTTTTTAGCTTACTGGTTTTTTTGTATCTTGAATTTGTAAATAACCTGAACTATGGATAATAAATCTATCTCAAGCAGCTATTTTCAGCGCTAACAGCGTTGAATTTACTTGCAATAGGCCAGCTATTGACGCGTAAATTCGCCTTGTTTTCACCAAAAATCTCTGACTAGAGAAAATAAATTTAAATATCACCATGATTCAATACGTTAATAAATCTCTTAACCAGAGTTCAGGTTGAATAAGCTTTAGCTCATTAAGCATTGGTGCATCCATTTTTCGTTACTGAGTATGTTTTTATAAAGCGCGAGTTGGTTTTGTGCTCGCTCTAAATTATGCTCTGCATGAGCCACTTTAAAGTACACATCGTTATTTAAGTAATCAGTTAAAAAGCGCACACTTAACATGAGCGGCATTATTTTAGCGCCTAACAGCAGGCTTTCTTGTTCTTTTGTACTCATGCCGCTTTTTAATGGCGTTACATAGCCTTTAACAATGGCTGAAAATATATCTTTTCGAATAATAACGTTGTGCAAGTTTGTTGAATCCTCGGCTTCGGGGGAGCAGAAAGTGCGTACCATGTCGCCAAAATCATAAAGCCTAAATCCCGCCATGCAGGTATCTAAATCAATCACTGCTTTTGCTTTGTGAGTTGCACTACAAAACAGCATATTATTTATTTTTGTATCGTTATGACACACTCTAAGTGGTATCTGCTTAGCTATGCTATTAAGCTCGGTGATTAAATGTTGCTGCGATAAGCAATATTCTATTTCGTTAGCGCAGTGCTTTACTCTATTTACAGAGTTATTTGTGATTGCGGTATTTAATTGCTCAAAGCGCATCGCTAAGTTATGAAAATCAGGAATTACAGTATGTAGTTGTTGTGTATCAAAATCTTGTAATGCATGAGCAAATACGCCAAAGGCGTAAGCCGCTTGCTCGCTCTGTTGCGCATTTTTAACAACGTCTTCGCTGTAACTGTCACTAATATAGTTGAGGACGCGATAATGCGCGCTATCAATTTCTATTAAGTGTTCGTTGTTTTGTATGGCTATATGCTTAACTGTTTCAAGGGGGTAATTATTTTTCAGTTGTTTAGCATTTAAATGCTGCTCAATTAGTTTTGCATTACTTACTAACTGAGCAGGGTATTTAAATACCTCAGTATTAAGTTTTTGCACAATAAACTGTTTATCAATACACGTAAGTAGCCATGTACTATTTATATGGCCGCTACCAATCACACTAACTTGAGTTAACTCAGCATTTAATGCTAATTGTTCGCTTAGCTTATTTTGTATTGAGATGTTCATTGCGCTCACTTGTACCTAGTTTGTTATAAGTATCGGGCTACTATTTTCTCGATAATTTCAGCATTAGCTTCAGGAAAATCATAATTTTCTAATTCACTAATTGCTACCCATTCACTAGGTTGTCCTTCAGCGCCATGTGCTTCACCGCTAAAGTTACTCACTACGTGTACATCTAATTTAACGCACTTATCGCCGTAGTCATGTTCAATCACCATAAGTTGACTAGAGCTGTGAATTGTTAATCCAACTTCTTCAATAAGCTCGCGTTTAAGTGCAACAAAAACACTTTCACCTGCTTCTACTTTGCCACCAGGAAATTCCCATAAACCGCCTTGATGTTGTTCATCTGCACGTTTACAAATGAATATAGCGTTATTTTTCTTAATAACACCAACAGCTACATGTACAATTTCTATAGTCATTACTTTAAAACTCCATAAAAAAAAGCGACGCTAGCGCCGCTTTTTAATAAGCTAATAACAATATTGGGCTATTTTAATTTACCGCAACATTGTTTGAATTTTTGACCTGATTTACAAGGACAAGGGTCATTACGACCTACTTTTGGTTCTGTACGAGCCATTACAGTAGCTGTTTCTGGTGCTGGCGCTTCGCCACCTACTTGCTCAGCTTCTTCATGTTGGTATTCGCGAGGAGCATTTTCACTTTTACGGTGTTGCTCTTCTACTTTTTCAACATCTTCTTCTGCGCGTACTTGTACTTTACTTAGGATGCTTACAACATCTACTTTCAAGTTTTCAAGCATTTCAGAAAACAGCTCAAACGACTCACGCTTATACTCTTGCTTAGGATTCTTTTGCGCGTAACCACGTAGATGAATACCTTGACGTAAGTGATCCATAGCAGCAAGGTGATCTTTCCAATGCTGATCAAGACTTTGTAGCATAATCGCTTTTTCGAATTGACGTAAAACAGAGTCGCCAACTTGCTCTTCTTTTTGCTTGTACGACTGCTCAACCGCCTGCTCAATACGCTCACGAAGTTTTTCTTCGTATAGTTTATTGTCATCTGCTAACCACTGAGTAATTGGTAATTCAATTAAGAAGTCTTGTTTTAAACGTTCTTCAAGGCCAGGAATATCCCACATTTCAGCAAGGCTTTGTGGTGCAATGTATTGATCAATTACACTAGCAAGAACATCACCACGAATTGCTGTGATAGTTTCTGAAATATCGCCTTCTTCAAGTAGCTCATTACGTTGAGAGTAAACAACGCGACGTTGATCGTTTGCTACATCATCGTATTCAAGTAGTTGCTTACGAACATCAAAGTTACGTGCTTCTACTTTTCGCTGTGCATTTTCAATCGCACGGTTTACCCATGGATGTTCAATTGCTTCACCGCGTTGCATACCTAGTTTACGCATCATGTTAGTCATGCGTTCACCAGCGAAGATACGCATTAGTGCATCGTCCATCGATAGGTAAAAACGGCTAGAACCGGCGTCACCTTGACGACCAGAACGACCACGTAATTGGTTATCTATACGACGAGATTCGTGACGTTCAGTACCAATGATATGTAAACCGCCAGCATCAATTACCGCATCATGGCGAATTTTCCAAGCTGCTTTAATTTCAGCAATTTGCTCAGCAGTTGGGTTCTCAAGTTTTTCAACTTCACTGTTCCAGTTACCACCTAACACGATATCGGTACCACGACCGGCCATGTTGGTTGCAATTGTTACTGTACCTGGTAGGCCAGCATCTGAAACGATATCTGCTTCTTGCGCATGAAATTTGGCATTAAGTACGTTGTGCTTAATTTTTTCTTTGCGTAAAAACTGCGATAAATACTCAGAGCTTTCAATTGAAATAGTACCTACAAGTACCGGTTGTCCGCGGTCTTGACAGTCTTTAATGTCAATTAAAATTGCTTCGTATTTTTCTTCTTGTGTTAGGTAAACTAAGTCGGCGCGATCATCACGAACCATTGGCTTATTAGTTGGCATAACAACAGTATCTAGGCCGTAGATAGATTGAAACTCAAAAGCTTCAGTATCGGCAGTACCTGTCATACCTGCTAATGTTTCGTATAAACGGAAGTAGTTTTGGAACGTAATAGATGCAAGTGTTTGGTTTTCGTTCTGAATATTTACACCTTCTTTAGCTTCAACAGCTTGGTGTAAACCTTCTGACCAACGACGACCTTCCATTGAACGACCAGTATGCTCATCGATAATGATTACTTCGTTTTCTTTTACTACGTAATCAACATCTTTTTGGTATAGCTTGTGGGCACGAAGGGCGGCATAAACGTGACTTAGTAGCGTAATGCTTGCTGCTGAGTAAAGCGAATCGCCTTCTTCAATTAAGCCGCGTTCGGTAAGTAGCTCTTCTACTTTAATTTGACCACGTTCTGTTAAATGAACTTGCTTAGACTTTTCATCAATAGTGTAATCGCCGTCGCCTTCAACACCTTCTTCGTCTTCTTTTTCTTGAAGTTCAAGTAAAGGAACGATGGTATTTATTTCAGTATATAGCTCAGAGCTGTCCTCAGCTGGGCCTGAAATAATAAGCGGAGTACGCGCTTCATCAATTAAGATTGAATCCACTTCATCGACTACGGCATAAAATAATGGACGCTGAACACGTTCATCAATGCTAAAAGCCATATTATCGCGAAGGTAGTCAAAACCAAATTCGTTATTTGTACCGTACGTAATGTCAGCAGTATAAGCTAGCTTCTTCTGCTGTGGCATCATACCCGGTACGTTACAGCCTACAGTAAGGCCTAAAAATTCAAATAACGCACGGTTGGTTTCAGCATCACGTTTAGCAAGGTAGTCATTCACAGTAATTACGTGAACACCTTTGCCTGTTAAGCCGTTTAAATAAGCTGGTAGGGTAGCTGTTAGTGTTTTACCTTCACCGGTACGCATTTCTGCAATGCGACCTTGATGTAAAACCATACCACCTAATAACTGCACGTCGAAATGACGCATGCCATTTACACGCTTTGACGCTTCACGTACCACAGCAAAAGCTTCAGGTAGGATATCGTCAAGGCCTTGTCCGTTATCGTAACGTTCTCTAAACTCAGCTGTTTTAGCTCTTAAATCTTCATCAGAAAGCGCTTCAAGTTGCGTTTCTAGCGCATTGATTAGCGCGACCGTCTTTCTTAAGTTTTTAATAGTGCGGTCATTGCGACTACCAAAAAGCTTGGTAAATAAATTAGATATCATGATAAAACCGTTACAATGTATTCTTTGTCAGCCGAGTATCGGCTAACCCATTTTTAACAATTGGTAATTAATATGTGCTTTTAAATAACACTTAGAACATATTAATTAGCAATATTGTATTAAACCGCTCAAAAAGCACTGTTTATTACGTGCGCTACTATACCAGACTCTGCCAAACAACAAACTATCTCAATAAAAAGATCTGTGTATAAAATCGAAAAATTTGATCTGGTTCGTAAAAATAACTTTGTATTACTCAATTACAGTAAAAATAGTAGCGAACTGTAAAGATATGGTGCTAAATAAATTAAAAACAAGGGTTATAGCTGCGCTTAAGTTTGACGCTTAAACACAGCTATTAAATGAGTGTTTTATAATTTAAATTGGTTAACCGTTTTGTTAAGTGCTGCAGCTAAATCACTTAAGTCACGAGCTTCGTCAGCGAGGGTGTGCGCATGGTCAGCGGTACTGTTCACTAAGTTATTAATTGCCGAAAGGCTCGTATTAATATCTTCAGCAACGACTGTTTGCTCCTCAGTTGACGTGGCTATTTGATGACTTTGGTCTTGTACTTTAGTGACCGACTGCGCAATATTGTGAAGTGAGCTAAGTACTTCTTTAGTTTGCAGTACTGAGCCCTCGGTTTGATCTTGTCCTTGTTGCATCATCACTGAGGCCTGTTGAGCTATTTGCTGCAAGCGCGAAATCATATTACGAATATCGTCAGTTGATTCTTGTGTGCGACTTGCTAGTGAGCGTACTTCATCAGCAACAACGGCAAAGCCTCGACCGTGTTCACCGGCACGAGCTGCCTCTATAGCCGCATTAAGTGCAAGTAAGTTGGTTTGATCGGCTATTGAATTAATTACATCGACTAATGCGCCAATATTATTACTTTCTTGCTCAAGGCCTGCTACCACTTTAGATGCTTCGCCAATATGCAACGCCAGTTCAGTCATTACTTTTTGCGCCTGTGTAGAACGGCTTGCACCTTCAGCTGTAATTGCCTGAACTTCTTCAGCTGCGTTATTTGTATGTTGTGCATTACGTGATATTTCAAGCACAGTAGTCGCCATTTCAGTTACCGCAGCGCTGACGCTATCAACTTGCTGCTTCTCTTGCTGAATTTCAGAATTAGTTTGCTCAGAAACATGTCTTAGCTGAGCTGCTGCATTACTTAGCTGTTCTGCTTGCGCTGCGGTTTCTAGCATCATGGCGCGTAACTTATCAATAAAAGTGTTCATATGATTGGCCAGCTGTCCCACTTCATCTTGACTATTAATATCAATTTTTTGAGTAAGGTCGCCTTCACCCGATGCTATATCACGCATAATATGCGTAAGTGTTGTGATGGGTTTTGAAATCATATGGGTAGCCCATAAAATCATGGCTAATATAATAATTAAGATAATAACTACTGCAGTTGTTGTTGCGGTTACTGCGGCATTTACGGGCTCTTCAATCATGCTAGTAGGAATAAGTAGACCTACATACCAATCTATATGAGGCTGCTCTAGCTGCAGACGATGGTAAACCACATAAAACTGCTCACCTTTAAAAGTAACCATTTGGCTGCCTTTAAGGTTATTTCGCATTTGTGTATTTAATTCTTTAAAGCCTGCTGTATCTGTAAATTGTTGCTCAAGCGCATCGAGTCCTTCTTTACCGTTTGCACCTTCATCTGTAATTGAAAGTTTGTGTCCAGTGGCTTTTGAAAAGTGAACTACTTTTTGATTTCCATCGAGTAAAAATCCATAACCTTGGCCGTTAAAGCGAATATTTTCGACCATGTCGTTAATTTTGTTTAGTTGTAAATCAACACCGCCCATACCAATGAGTTTACGCTGTGCGTTATAAACAGGTTGTTGTACTACTGCAGATGCTACGCCTGTGGTTAAATCAACAGAGATTGGACCTACGTAAAGTTTGTTAACTTGCATGGCTTCTTGCCACCAACCACGCTTGTAGGCGTAATAAGGCTGGCCGTTGTAGTGACTTGTACGTTCATTTTCTTTAAAGTATTCACCGGTGGTTGCTGAGGCAAAAAAGGCCGATAAGATGTTTTCGTCGTTTGAGCTTAAACGCACAAAGTCTTGGTTTACTTCGTTGTAACCTGACGCGCTTTCGAGTGCTTGATCGCGAGTATCCCAATTTTCAAAAAAATTGATCAAATGTGGGTTATTAACAAAGGTTGATACCATTTTACCGTACATCGCAAAGTAACTTTGCATTGAAAGTTGCTCGGTCTGTAGATAACTTTGTGCTTCGTTTTCTATGTTTTCTCTAGAGAGATTAGCAATGTGTTTAACAAAAAATGTTGAGGCGATAATTAGTAAAACGGTAATTGTTCCACCAATCAATAATAATATTTTCTTCCGTAATGATAAATTATTTAGCATGAGTGCGCATATTTTTATTATTTATGAAATTATATCTAATCATATCTTACTTAAAATCTCTATAAAGTTAGATAGAAAGAACTAATTATGCGTTTAAAATAAAGGCTTATACAAAAATGACAAATAAAAGTAATAAATTAGTAGTATTAGGTGCAGGTTGGTTAGGGCATGCTTTATGCGTAAGTGCGCAAAAAACTGATTGGCAAGTACAAGGAACGCATAGAACAGATATACACGAGTTTGATTTTGAGCGTCAGTTTACACTTGAAGATGGGCAATTAAGACATCAAGTTGATTTACAAAATGCTTATTGGGTATGTGCTATTCCACCACGTAGCAGGCACAGTGAAAGTAATTATCCTGAAACACTCACCGCAGCGCTTAAGCTCTCAAAGGAGTTAAACGCAAAGGGCTTTTTATTATGCTCATCAACCGGGGTATACGATCAAGAGCCTAGTGTATATAGCGAAAGTAGCGATATTTCATGCACAAACGAGCGCCAAATAAAGCTCTATGAGGCAGAAGAGCAAGTACTTGAGCAAGACGGGAAAGTGCTGCGTTTAGCTGGATTACTAGGGCCTAACAGAGAACCTGGTCGTTTTGTGGCAGGCAAAGAGTTTAATACATCAAGTGAGCAAGTAGTAAATATGGTGCATCAACAAGATGTAATTAATGCTATTTTTGCGGTGATAGAACACTGGCAAGTAGGGCAAAATATTTATAATGTTGTTAATCCTGCGCACCCAACAAAAGCTGAATACTATGCAGTGAAGTGTGCAGAACATGGTGGCGAGTTACCACGCTTTACCAGTGATGATAAAGCTGAGCGCAAAGTTATTGGCTCAGCTATTGAAGCGCTAGGCTTTACTTACCAATATGGTATTTAATATGCTGAAGGCAGGGGACTGCTCTCTATGAAGTCGCATAGCTTACCTTCACTTAGTAATGTATTAGCAGCTTCGATATCGGGAGCAAAGTAGCGGTCTTTATCATAATAACTCACATGCTCGCGTAATAACGCTTTAGCGCTTTGCACTTTATTTGATGGTTCAAGCGGCTTTCTAAATTCTAGCCCTTGAACCGATGCTAACCATTCTATTGCCAAAACACCTTGGGTATTATTGGCCATTTCATCTAAGCGCCTTGCTGCAAAGGTTGCCATAGATACATGATCTTCTTGATTTGCAGATGTAGGCAAGCTATCGACCGAAGCCGGATGTGCTAATGATTTGTTTTCTGACGCAAGCGCTGCAGCGGTAACTTGAGCAATCATAAAACCTGAATTTACCCCGCCGTTTTCAACTAAAAATGGCGGTAATTTGGATAGGTTTGAATCGATAAGTAATGCAATTCGTCTTTCTGCTAAAGCACCAATTTCGGCAATCGCAATAGCGAGGTTATCGGCAGCCATTGCAACGGGTTCTGCATGAAAATTCCCTCCAGAAATGATGTCGCCTACATCGGCAAAAACTAGCGGATTATCGGTTACACCGTTTGACTCGCATAGCAACACTTCTGCGGCTTGGCGTATCTGAGTTAGGCAAGCACCTAGCACTTGAGGTTGGCAGCGAAGGCAGTATGGATCTTGTACTTTTTCACAATTGACGTGGGAATCACTAATTTGAGAGTGCGTATCGAGTAGCTCTCTAAATACTTGAGCGGTGTCTATTTGTCCGCGCTGACCACGAATATCATGAATACGTGCATCAAATGGCGCGCGACTGCCCATTGCAGCTTCTATGCTTATCGAGCCGATAACGCAGCTTTGTGCATATAAGTTCTCGCTTCTAAATAGGCCTTGTAGTGCAAACGCAGTCGACGCTTGTGTGCCATTTAATAATGCTAAGCCTTCTTTAGCTGCAAGGGTAAGAGGTTCAAGCCCCGCTATTTTTAACCCTTGTGCTGCACTAATTATTTTTCCTTTATGTCGCATTTGACCTTCAGCTAATAAAGGTAGGCACATATGCGCAAGAGGGGCTAAATCCCCCGATGCCCCCACGGAGCCCTTTTTAGGCACGCACGGATATACTTCGCTACTAAGCAGCTGCATAAAAAATTGGATTACTTGCAGGCGAATACCCGAGTAGCCGCGCGAAAGCGAGTTTACTTTTAAGGTGATCATTAATCTTACTGTGCTGTCATCCATGTATTCGCCAATGCCCGCAGCGTGTGAAAGCACAATGGAGCGCTGTAATAATTCAAGTTCGTCGTCGGCTATTTTGGTATTAGCTAATAACCCAAAGCCGGTGTTAATCCCGTATACAGTGCGGTGCTCATTAATAACGTTTTGAACGGTTTGTGCGCTGGCAGCTATTTGTGATTCAGCATGCTGTACAAGGCTTAACTTTACTGGTGAATTATTAATTTTTTTTAGCGTGTTTAAATTAAGTGAGCCTGGAGTGAGAGTAAGTTTGAACATGATTATTCCTTGTCTAACATTGGTAGGTCTAAATTTTGTTCTTTAGCGCAGTTCTTTGCTATGTCGTATCCAGCATCAGCATGGCGCATTACACCCGTTGCAGGGTCGTTCCAAAGTACGCGAGCAATACACTCTTTAGCTTCATTTGTACCATCGGCAACAATAACCACACCAGAGTGCTGACTAAAGCCCATACCTACACCGCCGCCATGATGAAGGGACACCCAAGTAGCGCCACTTGCTGTATTAAGCAGTGCATTGAGTAATGGCCAATCCGATACCGCATCAGAGCCATCTTTCATACTTTCTGTTTCGCGGTTAGGGCTGGCAACTGAGCCAGAGTCGAGGTGATCGCGACCAATAACGATAGGGGCTTTAAGTTCGCCATTTTTAACCATTTCGTTAAAGGCCAATGCAAGGCGTGCTCTATCTTTTAAACCTACCCAACAAATACGTGCAGGTAGCCCTTGAAATTGAATACGTTCACGGGCCATATCAAGCCAGTTATGCAAATGTGCATCATCAGGAATAAGCTCTTTTACTTTTGCATCGGTTTTATAAATATCTTCTGGATCGCCTGATAGTGCTACCCATCTAAATGGTCCAATACCTTCACAAAATAAAGGGCGAATATAGGCGGGTACAAATCCAGGAAAATCAAACGCGTTGGTAACACCTTCATCAAACGCCATTTGACGAATATTATTTCCGTAATCAGTAGTGGCGGCACCCGCTTTTTGCAGCGCCAGCATGGCTCTAACTTGGACTGCCATTGATTGTTTAGCCGCTTTTACTACCGCTTTTGGATCTTGCTCACGCATTTTTGCTGCGTGCTCCATTGTCCAGTTTTGTGGTAAGTAACCATTTAATGGATCGTGAGCTGATGTTTGATCTGTGACTACATCAGGTGTAATACCTGTTTTAACCAGTGTACTAAATACATCGGCAGCGTTACCAAGTAAGCCAACTGATAGGGCTTCACCTTTTATGCACGCGTCGGTTATTAATTGCAGTGCGTGTTCAAGGTTCGTTGCTTTTACATCAACGTAGCCTGTTTTTATACGAAAATCGATACGGCTTTCATCACATTCAACAACTAGCGCACTAAACCCTGCCATTGTAGCGGCAAGTGGTTGCGCACCGCCCATACCTCCAAGGCCACCCGTTAATACCCACTTGCCTTTAGCACTACCTGAAAAATGTTGCTTTGCCATGGCTATAAAGGTCTCGTAAGTGCCTTGTACAATGCCTTGCGAGCCAATATAAATCCAAGAACCCGCTGTCATTTGTCCGTACATCATCAAGCCTTTTTTATCGAGCTCGTTAAAGTGCTCCCAATTTGCCCAGTGTGGAACAAGGTTTGAGTTGGCAATAAGTACACGAGGGGCATTACTGTGGGTTTTAAATACACCAACGGGTTTTCCTGATTGTACAAGCAGAGTTTCGTCGCTTTCGAGTCTATCGAGGGTTTCTATAATTTTGTCATAACTTGGCCAATCACGAGCTGCTCGGCCAATACCACCATATACAACAAGTGCATGAGGATGTTCTGCAACTTCAGGGTCTAAATTATTCATTAGCATGCGCTTAGCAGCTTCAGTTTGCCAGCTTTTAGCACTTATTTTATCGCCATGAGGTGCACGTATTACGCGACTTGTGTCGAGTCGGTTGTTCATGTTTTGCTCCTGTTGTATATACAAGGTGATTTGTTATAAAAAAAGCGCAGTAAGCGCTATTGTTTGTTATTTTTTAAATGTTAAGTGTCCACCTAAGCGATATTTACTGCCTGGTGATACAAGGCGCGCAAAGCTTACAATGCCGTTAATAGACCATGTGCGTCGAATAACTTGTAAGCATGGTTCTTCGTTATATAAATTTAACCATTGGCACATTTCGCTGTTTGGCATAATAGCCTCTACGGTATGCCTCGCTTGGGTAAGTGGTGCAACACTAGATAGATATTCATGAGGTGTAAGCGTGCTAAAGTCTTGTTGTAAGTAACCAGCCGCAAGTGCAGGGTTTACAAAACGCTCTTCTAGCTGCAAGGGGCTGTCGTTTTCGTTATGCACGAGTACACTTCGATATACAACACTGTCAATCTCAACACCAAGCGCAATGGCAATAGGTGCGACTGCATTTATTGATTCAAGTATGAGTACACTACAGGTGTAGTTGCCGTTACGCTCTTTTACTTCATCAGCAATGTTTTTTATTTCGAGTAACGATGACTGCGATTTAAATGTGGCTACAAATGTACCAAGCCCTTGGCTGCGGGTTAAAATACCTGCCTCGGTTAATTCGCTTAGTGCTCGGCGGGCTGTCATTCTGCTGACACTAAATTGACTACTTAGTTCGTTTTCAGAGGGAACACGTTGGTTTTCTTGCCACGTACCGCTGCGAATTTTATCAACAATGAATTGTTTTATTTGCGCAAATTTAGGTGTCGTCATTAAATTTATGGTTACATTAAAAATAAACTATATAAATAAGATGACACAATTACCTTGTATATACAAGGTGGGTTGTTAGACTATATTTTCATCACTCTGGGCGTAAAAAGGGCTGTAAAATGCAAAGCACAACAAAAAATTATGAGTTAGAAGAAATCGACTTACTTTTAACTGATGCCAATATTGCCACTATGGATAGCAATATAAATGCCCCTTATGGCGAAATCGAAAATGCTGCTATAGCTATTAAAAATGGTGAAATTGCGTGGATTGGAGAGCAATCAACGTTGCCCAGTTTTGATGTGTTTGCAACGCCGACATTGAGTATCAAAGGGCAGTGGTTAACGCCGGGCTTAATAGATTGTCATACACATTTAGTGTGTGCAGGTTCAAGATCGCAAGAGTTTGAGCAGCGCTTGCAGGGTGTAAGTTATGAGCAAATCGCAGCACAAGGCGGTGGCATAGCAAGTACGGTTAAAGCCACAAGAGCAGCCGACCGTGAGCAATTGTTTGTTGATGCAAAAGATCGCTTAAATACGTTATTAAAAGAAGGTGTAACCACCGTTGAAATAAAGTCGGGCTATGGGCTAGATACTGAAAACGAGATAAAAATATTAGAAGTAGCTCGTTTATTAGGTGAGCATCATCCTATTGATATTAAAACTACTTTTTTAGGGGCGCATGCTCTACCGCCTGAATACAAAGGCCGTGCTGATGAATATATTGATTTGGTATGTACTGACATGCTTGATCAGGTAGTGGCTAATAATCTTGCTGATGCAGTCGATGTATTTTGTGAAAATGTAGGCTTTAGTCATTCGCAAACCAAACGTGTTTTCCAGGCGGCTAAAAAGCATAACCTCCCAGTAAAATGCCATGCTGAGCAGTTATCTAATCAACAGGGTGCTAAGCTGGTGGCGCAGTTTAATGGCCTTTCGGCGGATCATATTGAGCATCTCGATGAAGAGGGTGTAAAAGCCATGGCAGACGCTGGGACGGTCGCGGTGTTATTGCCCGGTGCATTTTATTTTTTAAGAGAAACTAAATTCCCACCTATTGAATTACTTAATCAATATAAAGTACCGATAGCTATTGCGAGTGATTTTAACCCAGGTACTTCACCGCTGTGCTCAGTGCACTTGATGATGAACATGGCATGCACATTGTTTAGATTAACACCCGAGCAAGCATTGGCAGGTGTTACTCGAAATGCAGCTAAAGCACTAGGGTTAGACGAGCGTGGTATTTTAAAGGTTGGCGCAAGAGCTGATATTGCGCATTGGCAAATAAGTCATCCATCACAATTAAGTTACCAATTTGGCGTAAATAAACTGCTAAATTTATGGATTTTGGGTAGAATTAATTAGTTTGTATTATTTTTACCCACATATAACTTGGTTTAAACTTTTTTAGCGAATACGGATGCCGTTAATTTGAACATACTAACCGACAGTAATTTTCCAATATTTTTTAGTGGTGCACTATTGATGGCGATGATTGCCACTTTATTTGCCGTTAAAAATGCCAGTATTAAATTTAGCTATTTATGCACAGCAGCTGTTGGTTTGGCTATTTTGAGTACGGGCGCAGCTTGGCTTGCCATTTTACTTGCCTTTGGATTTTGTTTTCATTTATGGCAAGCCTTCGAGCGAAATAATTGGAGCATGATTATTACCAGCTCAATGGCTGGTCTTTTATTTGTTGTTCTATTTTCAGCTCATTTATTATTGGAAGTTCCGTTATTTTGGGTTGTGTTAGCGATATTATTATTAGCTATTGTTGGCTTTTTAAATGATGAAAGCGCTGAAATAGAAGTCGTGATAGAGCCAGAACCTACAGGTGATGCATTTATTGAAGAGTCTCCGCTTTCGGTTTTTGCAGATAGAAAACAGTTACGTCAAGGTTACTATGCATGGTGCGACAATAAGCAAGTAAGTGCAGCGTTAATCGTTATTCGTCTTGAAGGATTTGAGCAAGTTAACCAGCACATTGGACGTGACTTTGGCGATATACTGTTAGCACAATCGGCTAATCGAATAAAAGAACTGCTTTCAAGTGACGAAATAGTGACTTTAGTTGGGCAAGAAAAGCTAGCCCACTTAGGGGGCCTTAACTTTGCATTTATTTGTAGTTTTGCGAATCAAAAACATTTGCATGAGTTGGTTATTGAACAAATACTGGGTGCAACGCTTAAGCCATTTAATGTCGCTAACTGCACTGTAGAGGTAAAAGCGAGGGCGAGTTATGTTGATTGTAATGAGCAAGACAATAACTTTGATAATTTAATATCGTACGCATACCTAGCACTCGATAGCCACCCAAATCGCAAGGTTGTGCCTTATCATCAACAAATGATGATTGAACTGCGAGAGCAACAAGCGCGACTAAAAGAATTAGCAAATATTGATTTTTCGAGCGAATTAGAACTCTATTTTCAACCTATAATTTGCAACGAAAACGGTCAAATTGAGTTTTTAGAATTACTACTGCGTTGGCAGCATCCTAAGCAAGGAATTTTATCTGCTAATCGTTTTATTGACGACATAAGAATAGCAGGGCTTGGTTACCCGCTTGCTAAATTTGTAATGGAGAGAGCCGCTGAGCTTGCAATGGCGCTTAGAGTAGAAGGTATTTCTATACCGCTTAGCATTAACGTATTTGGCCCTGAAATGCTAAATGAAGAGTTTGTTGAATTTGTTGATGTTGTTATAAATGAGCATCACTTAGAGGCGGGAGACTTGATTGTTGAATGCCCTTTACATATTTTTGCTGGTTTAGATGACAAAGGTCGAGGCATGATCGCAAGGCTTAATAACATAGGCTTAAAAGTATGTGTGGATGGACTTGGTGATAACCCAGTACTACTTTCTAAGTTACCAAGTTTAGCGGTTGAGTATATTAAGGTTTCACCTTCACTTACCGCTGACTTTAGTAATCAAAACAATATACGCAGTTTAGTTGGTGGAATGGTTGATATGCATAGCCAACAAAAAACAAAAGTAATTTTTGAAGGAGTAGAAACACTTGAACAACTTAAGTTTGTAAAAAGCTTAAAAGGTTATGCTGCACAAGGTTATTACTTTGGTCATCCGCTAAGTAGTATCGGTTTAATGAGCTGGCTAAAAGAGTGGCGATCGGTTCAACAACGTTAAGTGTTTTCTTTGGCTTGTAGGTAGCTATTTACAAGTGCACTAATCACTTGCCCTACATGGGCAGCACCGGCATCTAACCCGTTAGGATGCTGGTTAGGCGCTGCTTCACATAAGTGTAAGTACTTAGAGTGGCGATGGCTTGCAGCTAAATGCACAAAGTGCTCAGTGTCACTCACACTAAATCCGCAATATGTATACGCACTAACTGGCATATAAGTAATACTATCTAAATCAACTTCAACACCCAGTGGTAAATCATTAAAATTACTTAGTGCATTTTCAATTGCCTGCGTTAGTGTAATTTTTCGCTTAACTTGTATAGATTGATAGCTATCAAACTTAAAGTTAGCTTCACTCATTGCATCTATAATTGCTTGATTATTTTTTAATTCATGTAAGCCAATAACATGGTAATTACTTAAATGTTGCTCGTTATACGCGTAGCGAAAACCATTACCACTATGACGACCTTCACATTCTCTAAAATCGGCATGAGGGTCAAAATTGATAGCATTAACAGGCGTGTTTTTTGACTTACTTAGCGCGCGAATAATACCTAAGCAATTATTGTGACCTCCGCCAATGACGATTGGCTCAAGCCCTGCTTTAAAAATAAGGCTTAATACTGACTCTACGCGTTCATCAAGTTGTTGGCATAAATCTCGTAATTGAGTTAACTGCTGGGCTTGCTGATTATTAAGTTGGTTGCTTTGCGCCATTAAATCATCAGTATTTACTTCACCCAATAAAAGTACTTTTTGAGTGGCAATAAATTGATTATGAGGTTGGTTTAAAAAACGTTTTAAAAAAGCAGACCATGCTTCGTTTGCACCGCTATTTCCTAAATTTGCTTTTGGGCCAATATCTTCGCAAATACCAAGAAGTACGTAGCGAATGCCAAATTGAGCTGCGTCAATGAGTGCTTGTTGCAGGTTTACTTGAGTGTCTAGCAAGGCCATTGATTGCCATGCTTTTTTTTCATTTACGCGGCTAGAGCAAAGTGCTCTAACCGCGCTTTCATCATATACTTTTAAATGGGAGGTCACGTTATACTTCTACAACTTCCAATTCTAATTCTTCTGCAGATAAAATAATGCCAGTACTATCGGCATAAATAAAGTCATCATCAAAAAATGATACACCGGCAAAGTTAACGCCTATAGCATCCTCGCCAGCACCTTCACTGTCAGCTGCAACAGGGATAGAAGCAATTGCTTGAATGCCTAAATCAAGTTCTTCAAGCTCATCAACGTGGCGTACTGCGCCGTAAACAACAATACCATTCCAGTTATTTTCAAGTGCAAGTTCGGCCAATTCAATATCAATAAGTGCACGGCGAGTTGAGCCACCACCGTCAATAAGAAGCACTAAGTCTGTACCGTCTTGAGAAAGTAATTCGCGGATCAGTTCATTATTTTCAAAACATTTAACCGTTTTAATGCGGCCACCAAAGCTGTGTCGACCACCAAAGTTGATGAACATTGGCTCTAGCACGTCAACCACATCAGCAAAGTGGTCACATAAATCAGAAGTGCTGTAATCCATTATTTTATCCTCAAAAGGTACATTAATTTATACCTCAGTATACCCTCCTTATAAGCAATAACAACGACTTAATCGCAGTAAATTTAGACAAAACAAGCGCTAAATCATTAATCGCAATAATAGTGTCTTAAAAGCGTCACTCAATTGTTATTTACAACACATAAGCTAAATCGGTGTTCATATATTATGCAATGAGGGGGAAGTGATGGATAACAATAATATGTTTAAAAGGGCAGCTTTGCTAGATGAGCAATTATTTTTAACTCTGTTTAATTGCAACTCACCGAAGTGGTTTAAAACAATGGCGTTTGGCTTATCTAAAAGCGGTGATGGTGGGCTTTACATACTTGTGTGTTTAGCTGTGTGGTGGCTTAGTAATAATGAGCAGCAACAATTATTACCGGTAACGATATTAGTTGGTTTTGCTATAGAAAGGCCCATTTATTTACTGGCCAAAAATAGATTTGCCCGCATCCGTCCATGCGACTGCTTAGTAACAAATGCTTACATAGTACCCAATGATAAATTTAGTTTGCCCTCGGGTCACAGCGCTGCAGCGTTCTTAGTTGCGATTATACTAAGTCACTTTTTCCCTGAATATATATGGCTACTACTTAGTTGGGCTGCTGGTGTGGCTATTTCTCGTGTTGTATTAGGCGTACATTTTCCTGCTGATATTATTATAGGTGCGATTATTGGCAGTGTTTGTGGCTTATTCGCATTAGCGCTTGTGGTACCTGTATGAAAATATTGTATGGAGTGCAGGGTACCGGTAATGGTCATATAACGCGGGCTAGGGTTATGGCAAGTTGCTTTAATAAACTTGGTATTGATGTTGATTATGTGTTTTCAGGGCGAGCAAATAAAGATTACTTTGATATGCACGAATTCTCAGATTATAAAGTGTATCGGGGCTTATCGTTTAGTACTGAAAATGGGCAAGTGAAAAATTTAAAAACACTTAAAAACATGCGAGTTTGTAAGCTGGTGAGTGATATAAAATCGCTTGATATAAAACAGTACAATTTTGTACTTAATGACTTTGAGCCAGTCACAGCATGGGCTGCAAAACGGGCCGATATACCCGTTATCGGTATTAGTCACCAAGCCGCATTTTTGTCAGAAAACGTACCTATATTTGGTCGTGGTGTACTTAGAAAATCACTCATCAAGCATTATGCACCAGCATCTACCTACTTAGGCGTACACTGGAAGCCATTTGCAAATAATATAATCCCGCCTTTTATTGCTCATCATAATCATGAGAACCCTGTCGCGGTACTAAATAAGGTATTGGTATATTTACCGTTTGAAAACTTAGATAGCATTGTTGATTACTTAAAAGACTTTCCCGAAAAAGAATTTTATTGTTATCACCCAAATGCCTGCAATCAGTCTTTTGGACATATACATTTGCGACCACCCTCACGTTCTGGCTTTTTAAATGACTTAGCAAACACGAGTGGCGTTATTGGTAATGCGGGGTTTGAGCTTGCCAGTGAAGCGCTTAAGTTAGGTAAGAAGTTACTATTAAAGCCTTTAGATGGGCAGTTTGAGCAAACCGCAAATGCACAAACTTTGTTTGCCATGGGCATGGCGCATGTTATGAACTATTTAAACCCGCAAGCCCTTGATGACTGGAATAGCGCCCCGCAAAATAAGCAAATAAATTACCCTAGCGATCCCGCGCCTTTAATTGATTGGTTGGTTGAACAACAGTGGAATAACACACAATCGTTACACAAAGGTTTGTGGGATAGTGTCGCTTTATAGCCATCATAATTAAGTAGCTTAGAATAACCAATAATAAAAAGTTAAATTAATGAGTCGCTTCTGAGCTATCAGCTATAATACAAATGCATATTTAAAAAAGGCGTTAGCGATGAATTTTTTACAAAACTTAACAATCAAACGACGTTTACAGTTAAACGCAGTCGTTGTTGGTTTAGCAATGGTGGTCCTTTTATGCGTAATAATTTATGAAGCGAGAACAACGTTAAGCTTAAATAAAACAATTCAGCTTGCTGAAGAGCTTAATATCCATGAATTAGAACTGCGTAAACATGAAAAAAACTTTCTTTTTTATAAACAAGAAGAAGCATTAGACTTATTTGAACAAGATTATAACCAGCTTAAAAGTAAGATTGCTAAGTTGAATGTAATTATGCAAGAGCAGGGTATCGAAACCCAAAAAATAAGTAATCTAGATAGTTTGGTAAGTACTTATAACAATGACTTTATGAGTGTTGTTGTGCTACAAAAACGCATTGGATTACACCCAAAAGATGGGCTGTATGGCGAACTAAGAAGTGCAGTACACGAGGTTGAAAGCTTGCTCAAAGAGCAAGGTAATTACAAACTCTTATCTTCTATATTACAGTTAAGACGGGCTGAAAAAGATTTTATGCTACGTTTTGATCTTAAGTATTTAACTCGATTTGATGAAGGGGTTGATACTTTAAAGCAGCAAATCGCTCAGGCTCAATTTGATACGGGGTATACAGCTCAATTAAATGGCTTTTTAAATTCCTACCAAACGCAATTTCAAGCATTGGTCCAGGCACAGGTTGAATTGGGCTTAGATTTAAATTCAGGTGCACTTGGAAAAATGCGTAAAAGTGTTGAACAAAGTGATGCAATCGTTGCGCAGATACTATTAAGCACTAAGCAACAGGTAGATAAAAGCGTTGAACAGGCACAATTTTTAGCCATTCTTATTTTTGTGATTGCTGGCATTATTGTTTTGATGTTGGTTTATTTCACGAGCCGCTCGATTATTGTGCCTATAGAGCGGGTTTATCACACCATTAACGATATTCGTCGTAATAATGATTTAAGCGTGATGATAGAGCAAACAGGTAAAGACGAAATTACCACCATGACGGTCGACTTTAATAGCTTAATAGGCGATTTTAAAAACTTAATTAACGAAGTTAATGGTGCTTTAAATACGCTTAATATAGCAACAGAGCATTTATCAGAAAGTACTGCAGCAACAAGCTCCGGTATGCAAGAGCAATTACATGAAGCCGACATGGTTGCAACTGCAGCCACCGAAATGCAGGCGACGATTCAGGATATTTCACATAATACTGAAGCGGCTGCTAAAAAAGCAGAGTCAACAAATTTAAGTGCTCAACAAGGGCGCAGTGAAGTTGACTCTACCGTTAAGCACATTAGGGCCCTATCTGATTCGTTAGGGAATGCATCAAATGTAGTGTCGCAACTTGAAAAAGATGGCGAAACAATTGGTTCAGTGCTTGATGTAATTCGGGGGATTGCAGATCAAACAAATTTACTCGCACTTAATGCGGCAATAGAAGCGGCCCGTGCTGGTGAGTATGGTCGTGGCTTTGCTGTTGTTGCAGATGAGGTTCGTTCATTAGCGAAGCGTACTCAAGAGTCTACGAGTGAGATTGAAGGTATTATAAGTACCTTACAGCAGCGTACTCAAGAAGTGGTAAGTATTATGCACAAATGTCGTTCTCAAGGCGATGAAAGTGCCTCGCAAGCAATTAAAGCAGGTGAGTTATTAGGCGCAATTACTGAAGATGTACAAACAATAATGGAAATGAGCTCTCAAATAGCGGTTGCTATTGACGAGCAAAGCCAAGTGGCATCAGAGGTTAATAAAAATGTAGTAAGAATTCGCGACATTGCGCAAGATGCAACTGAACATGCTGCTAAAAACGCCCAAACTAGCGAAGAAGTATCTGAGCAAGCTAGAGTGTTATTTAGCGCTATTGATAAGTTTAAAGTGTAACTAACTTGAACCCTGGATAGTAAATATCTTAACCAGGGTTTAGGTTAACTAATCTAAAAATACCCACCTAAAGTTACCAATAAGGTTTAAGGAATAAACTTTATTGGTACACTGTTTTTGTTTTGTTCGTGCTCGGCTACGCGTGCCGAATATTCATCGCTCAACGTTTGTTGCTGCGCTTGTAGTTTTTCAAAGTAACTCCAACTGAACAGTCCGCTATTGTGACCATCATCGAAATCTAAACGCAGTGCATAATGCCCAACAGGTACTATGTTTTTTATACCTACAGATTGTTTATTAAGTACTAGCTTCATTGGACCAGAGCCATGGCCTTGCACTTCAGCAGAGGGAGAGTGAACGCGTAAAAATTCACAGCTAAAGACTGCTTGGCTATCGTCGTCAAAATAAACATCTAAATTTTTACTCACGCTGTGGTAATGCACTTTTGTAACGTGTTTCATTTTATATATCCCATTAAAAAGCCCCCAATCTGGAGGCTTTTAGTATAACGTTTATATTCGTTTTATAGAATGAAGCGGCTTAAGTCTTCATCTTCAACAAGTGCGCCTAGATGTTTTTCAACGTAAGCGGCGTCAATGACAAGTGATGAACCTGCTTTTTCAGAAGCATCGTATGAAATTTCTTCCATCAATCTTTCCATCACAGTATGCAAGCGACGAGCACCGATGTTTTCGGTTTTTTCGTTAACTTGCCACGCTGCCTTAGCAATACGCTCAATAGCATCATCACTAAACTCAATCGTTACTTGCTCAGTTTTAAGGAGCTCTCGTTGTTGCTCAGTAAGCGATGCATGCGGCTCTGTCAGGATACGTTTAAAGTCATCTGCAGTTAGTGGTTCAAGTTCTACTCGAATCGGTAAGCGACCTTGTAGCTCAGGTATCATGTCTGATGGTTTAGACATTTGGAACGCACCTGAGGCAATAAACAACATATGGTCAGTTTTAACCATACCGTGTTTAGTGTTTACTGTTGAGCCTTCAATTAGCGGTAGTAAGTCGCGCTGAACACCTTCTCGGCTCACATCAGGGCCTGAAGAATCACCACGTTTACAAATTTTGTCTATTTCATCTATAAACACAATACCGTTTTGCTCTACTGCAAAAATAGCTTGTTCTTTTAGCTCTTCAGGGTTTACTAATTTAGCGGCTTCTTCTTCCGTTAATAGTTTGAAGGCTTCTTTAATTTTTAGCTTACGTTTAGTGCGTTTATCGCCGCCCATGTTTTGAAACATGCTTTGTAACTGGTTGGTCATATCTTCCATACCAGGAGGCGCCATAATTTCTACGTTTGATTGAGCTTGCGCTAATTCAATCTCGATTTCTTTATCATCTAATTGACCTTCACGTAATTTTTTACGAAATGTTTGGCGAGTAGATGAAGTATCGTCGCGTTGGCTTTCGCCATATTGATCTTTAACCGGTGGTAAAAGTGCATCTAAAATACGCTCTTCTGCTGCTTCTTCGGCGCGATGCTTAAACTTTTTAGTTTGCTGTTCGCGAGTCATTTTAATTGAAACATCAACGAGGTCACGTATGATCGTATCTACTTCTTTACCAACATAACCAACTTCAGTGAATTTAGTCGCTTCTACTTTAATGAATGGTGCGTTAGCAAGTTTTGCTAAACGGCGGGCAATTTCTGTTTTACCTACACCTGTTGGGCCAATCATTAGTATATTTTTTGGTGTTACTTCACTGCGTAAATCTTCATTTAATTGCATACGGCGCCAGCGATTACGAAGTGCAATAGCGACCGCTTTTTTAGCTTTAGCCTGACCTATAATATGCTGATCTAGCTCGTGAACAATTTCTCTTGGGGTCATATCAGACATAATAGTTCCTATTATAATTCTTCGATTGTTTGGAAGTTATTAGTAAATACGCAGATGTTGCCTGCAATAGTTAAGCTTTTCTCTACTATTTCACGAGCGCTTAAATCTGTATTTTCTAAAAGGGCGGTTGCAGCTGATTGCGCAAAGTTACCACCACTACCAATTGCAATTAAATCGTTTTCTGGCTGAACTACATCGCCATTACCGGTAATAATTAAAGAGGCTGTTTCGTCTGCTACGGCGAGCAGCGCTTCGAGTTTTCGAAGGGCACGGTCGCTTCGCCAATCTTTAGCCATTTCTACTGCGGCTTTAGTTAGGTTACCTTGGTGCATTTCTAATTTGCTTTCAAAACGTTCGAAAAGAGTGAAGGCATCAGCAGTACCGCCGGCAAAACCAGCGATTACTTTGCCATTATAAAGACGTCGAACTTTGCGGGCGTTACCCTTCATTACGGTGTTACCAAGTGAAACTTGGCCATCGCCGCCAATTACAACTTTGTCGCCGCGGCGAACACTTACGATAGTAGTCATGTTATTCCTCATCATCGAGCTGCAGAGGCAACTCGTAAAAAACGATTATGATGAGGTTATATGGGTGAATGGTTTATTTTCAAGTCCAGCCCCAAATTCCGCAGCCGACTATTTTTACACGTTTAAGTTTGTTTTTATCGCTTTCGGCTTGGCGTTTGGTTTTATAAGGGCCTAAACGTACTTTATACCAAGTACCATTGCTGCCTTCAGCCTGTTTTATCTCAGAAATGAGCCCTGCAAATGCGATTTTAGCTTTTAACGATTCAGCTTGTGCATGAGTTCTGAACGAACCGCATTGCATAACATAAGGACCTTTTTGCTCAAGTTCTTTTACTTCAACTTGAATCTCGTGGTTTCTAATTTCTTTAATAAATTCCGGTGTACGTGGAATAACAACTTCTACTTTTGCGGGTGCAGTTGGGTTAGCTTGTTTTTCGACAAGTTTTGGATCGGCATTACTTTTTATAAACCATAGTGTGTAGGCAAAACCACCTACAAGTAAGATGGCTATAACGGCTAAAAGAATAGGAAATGGTTTTTTAGCGGGTGCGTTTTTTTTACTGTTTCTGCCTGCAGGCTTTTTATTAATATAATCGTGCTGTGCCATGGTGTTATTTTGGCCTTAACCTAAATCATGTCTATAGGGTCTACGTCTAAGCTCCAGCGTACTTTTTGTGCAAGTTTACTGGTACTTAAATAATCAACCATTTGCGCAAGGTACTGATGTAATATGCGACGATCTTGCGCTTGAATATGCAATTGAAAACGATACATACCTGCGACTCTTTCAAGTGGGGCAGGGATCGGACCGAGCAATTGTATACCAGATACCCCATTCACAGGAACCAAATCCGTCAAAAAATCGACGACTAGTTTAATACTATGCCCTTGTGCACGCACAATGGCCATATTTGTAATGGGCGGTAAGTCAGCATCATCGCGCTCACTAAGAGCAAAGCGGGCAAAGTCTTGGTAACCATTATTAACTAAGTCTTGCAAAAGAGGGTGTTCTGGAAAGTGTGTTTGTAATAACACTTGGCCAGGCTCACCTGAACGTCCAGCACGCCCCGCTACTTGGGTGACTAATTGCGCTAAATGTTCTGTTGCTCTAAAGTCGCATGAGTATAAGCCGCTATCTACATCTAAAATTATAACAAGGCTTACATCTGCAAAGTGATGGCCTTTGGCAAGCATTTGTGTGCCCACTAAAATGCGTGCGCCGCCTAGGTTTATTTCATCAAGTGCTTTTTCAAGGCTACCTTTACGGCGAGTTGAATCGCGGTCTATACGAGTAACAGGTGTATCAGGGAATTCGGTCGATAAAAACTCTTCAATTTGCTCTGTGCCTTTACCGTTAGGAAATATTTGCGTACTTCCACAGTCAGGGCATTGGTGAGGGACAGGGTACTGGTCGCCACAGTGATGACAGATCATTTGCCCAATCGCTTTATGAAATGTAGCGCTGGTACTGCATCGTTTACACTCGCTCAACCAACCGCACTCATGGCAAATAAGGGTTGGAGAGAAACCTCGACGATTTAAAAATACCATAACCTGTTTACCGCGATTTAAGTGCTGACGCATAGTAGCAAGGCTTGCATGTGCAATACCTGCTTGGTCGGGCTGACCTTTCATATCGAGTAACTTAAACTGGTTGTCAGTCGCTGTTTGCGCACGCTCGGTTAAACTTAACAGCTGGTATTTGTTATTAATTGCTTTGTGAAGTGTTTCAAGCGCGGGTGTGGCGCTGCCTAATATAAGCGGAATTTTATGCTGAAAAGCTCTGTAAGCAGCTAAGTCGCGGGCATGATAGCGAAGCGTATCTTGTTGTTTAAATGATGAATCGTGTTCTTCATCAACAACAATCATACCGAGTTTTAAAAATGGCAGAAAAATACTCGAACGTGTGCCAATAACTATCGCACAACTGCCTTTTTCGCAAAAGCGCCATGTTTGTAAGCGTTCGTTGTCGGTAAGTGCAGAGTGCCAAAGCATAATGGGTGTATCAGGAAAGCGGCGGCGAAAACGGTTTACGGTTTGTGGTGTTAGGCCGATTTCGGGCACGAGTACGAGGGCTTGCTCGCCACGTTTGAGTACTTCTTCTAGGCACTGTAAATACACTTCGGTTTTACCGCTGCCCGTTACGCCTTCTAATAAAAAGCTGCTAAAGCCAGTACTTTGATTTATAGCTGTGCAAGCAACCGCTTGTTCTTTATTAAGTACTGGTTTACTACCGACGGTTGGAGCAACACTTTGCCATTGGTTATCGTGCTCAATAGTTTGTGTTATGAGTTCTTTATCTATTAAGCTATCTATTGTTTTTTTACTAAAGCCCAGTGCTTTTAACTCAGTTAATGATGACTTACCTGATTGCGATAACTGCTTTAATAGGTTGAGCTGTGTTTTAGCTTTTAATGACGGTACTTTTGCACCTTTTTCTGTCAGGGCAACCATATTAATACTGGTTTTATCAGGCGATTCACCTTGGCGAAGTGCACCAGGTAGCGCTATATGAATAGTTTCGCCTAATGGATAGCAATAATAGCGGGCAGTAAAGCTAAGGAGTTCTAAATGCTGGGCACTTAAAATAGGGGCGTCGTCTATTACCTCTATAATATTTTTAATTTTATTTAAAGGGACGTCGGTACTGCTTTTAATACCCAGAACAACCGCTACTTTTTTTTGATTACCAAAAGGTACCAAAACCCGCATGCCAGGTAGTAAAGGAGTTGATAAGCCACTGAGCTGTTCTTCTATTTTATAATCAAAGGTGCGTGGAAGCGGAACTTTAATAGCAACTTCAACAAAACTCATAACAACTCAACCCGTAAAATTAATGCTGTAATGTACTAAAAATAACGCTAAAAACCTACTAGCAATAGTGCTTGAGAAAGAGATTGTTCACTTTTTTGGCAAAAATATAAATAAATACTTGTGTGGGGGGAGGTTGTTGGATAAAATCCGCCACCAACAAATTTGTTTTAACGACGTATGGTGCCAAACTCCGGGTTTGGAGAGCGATGCGGCCTTAACTAGAGGTTCCTATGAAAGAAGGTATTCACCCTAAGTACGAAGTAATTTCTGCAACATGTTCATGTGGAAATAAATTCGAAACTAGCTCAACTCTTTGTAAAGACATTCACTTAGACGTATGTTCTGCGTGTCACCCGTTTTACACTGGTAAGCAAAAAGTTTTAGACACTGGCGGACGTGTTGATCGCTTCAACAAGCGCTTCGGTGCACTTGCCAGCAAGAAGTAATTATTGCTGTTTAGTTAAAAAAAGCACCTTAGGGTGCTTTTTTTGTGCCTAAAATTTGTTATTTATTATCTTAAACCAACCTACATAAATCTTTGAGCAATTTAACGAATTAAATTGCACCATAACGTCGTTAAAAATTTTTTATTTAGAACAACTAGATACAAAAATTTTTGCCTAGTTCTAGCGTAATTTTCTTAACGTTAAATAGACCCCATATATAAGCAGATTGGTATTATTTCGTTGATTTTAACTATCCCCTCCTTTTGCATAACTATTTCCTATTCTTATTCTGAGTATGCATAATCCTTTACAGACAAATCGATAGATATTCTCTATATTTTAAATAGTACAATTTTTAACTAGGTTGATAAAAGTAGCTAACGTGGGCTTATCTGTTTTTAAAGTAGGGTAGTAGGCTGTTATTCTAAGTTTATGCTGTTACTTTAAGTATACATTTTATAAGATTTTGATAGGTATAATAGCACCTTAAAACTTACTTTTTAGGTGAATTTTTATTTATTAAATGTCGATATAATCCTGCAAAGTTACTGAAAAACCTATTAAAATTAAAGGATATAGCATATAACAGGATAGACCTGATATTGCTTGGAATTTAAAAATAATAAGGGTATCGTACCCCAAGACTCCATCTCTCACTTTAACTTAAATTGCAGGATACCATCGCGTTATGTCTGACTTTCGTGAACAAGCACTACATTACCACTCACATCCCGTACCAGGTAAAATTAGCATTGAGCTTACAAAACCAGCTGAAACGGCTCATGATCTTGCACTTGCGTATAGCCCAGGTGTTGCCGAACCTGTACGTGAAATAGCTGCAGATCCTGCAAATGCTTATAAATATACTGGTAAAGGTAACATGGTTGCGGTTATTACTAATGGTACTGCAATTCTAGGCCTTGGTAATTTAGGTCCTTTAGCGTCTAAGCCTGTAATGGAAGGTAAAGCATTATTGTTTAAACGTTTTGCAGGGCTTGATTCTATCGATATTGAAGTTAAGCACAAAACAACAGAAGACTTTATTAATACGGTTGCCAATATTGCCGACACATTCGGTGGCATTAACCTTGAAGATATTAAAGCACCAGAGTGTTTTGAAATTGAAAAAGCATTAATAGAGCGTTGTAGCATTCCTGTTTTTCATGACGATCAACACGGTACTGCCATTGTAACGGCTGCTGGTATGTTAAATGCGCTAGAAGTACAAGGTAAGTCAATTGAAGATGCAATTATTGTATGTTTAGGTGCAGGCGCTGCCGCTGTTGCGTGTATGGAGCTGTTAATTAAGTGTGGTGCACTGCGTGAACACATTTATATGCTTGACCGCAAAGGTGTTATTCATACCCGCCGCGATGACTTAAATGAATACAAACAGCTTTTTGCTAATAATACCGATAAGCGTACATTGCAAGATGTAATTGCAGATGCGGATGTATTTGTGGGTGTTTCTGGCCCTAACTTATTAGCGGCTGAAGATTTAAAGCTAATGGCTGCAAAACCAGTTGTGTTTGCATGTTCAAATCCAGATCCTGAGATTGATCCTGCACTTGCGCACGGCGCACGCAACGATTTAATCATGGCAACAGGGCGCTCTGATTACCCTAACCAAGTTAATAATGTTTTATGTTTCCCGTTTATTTTCCGTGGTGCACTTGATGTACGTGCAAGTGCTATTAACGATGAAATGAAAATTGCTGCAGTAGGTGCTATTCGAAGTATTGCCAAAGAGCCAGTACCTGCAGAAGTTTTAAAAGCCGCTGGAGTAGATAAACTAGAATTTGGTGCGCAGTATATTATTCCAAAACCAATGGATCCACGTTTACTGCCGCGTATAGCAAGAGCTGTTGCACTTGCTGCTATTGAGTCAGGTGTTGCACAAATTGAGCTACCTGAAAACTATATGCAGTAAATCTATACAATAAAATTTAGACATAAAAAAACCTCAGTAATTACTGAGGTTTTTTTGTCTTTGTAATATTTATTCTTCGTTTAAAACGGGTACTTCTAGACCCATTTCTTGCATTATTTTTTTAACTTCTTCTGGCACTTTTTCGGCGTTATCTTTACGTAAGTCATCGTCATTTGGTAAAGGTTGGCCAGTAAAAGCATGCAAAAATGCCTCACATAGCAATTCACTATTTGTAGCATGGCGAAGGTTATTGATTTGACGACGTGTACGTTCGTCAGTTAATACCTTTAATACATTTAGCGGGATCGAAACGGTGATCTTTTTAACTTGCTCTGATTTTTTACCGTGTTCTGCGTATGGGTGAATATACTCACCATTCCATTTAGCCATAAGATGTATCGTTGCCTCAGATTATTAATTTCTCACACGGTATAAAAAGCGTGTAAATATGCGTGAAATTCTATCGATTTAAAAAAGATAGTCAAATAATAGATACCGATCTATCTTAATAAGCCTATCGTAGGTGTAAAGATAAGCACACTTTTGTGAGCTAAAATGTGTTATTCGCAGAGGCCCCTTCTACTTTTAGCCATCTAGAGCTTTAAAATACTTTGACTTATCAAAACGGATAACTTACTCTTTTAGACGTCTAAACATCCAAATTAATCAGGTGACGAATATGAGCGAAAAAAACAAAGCGACCATTGCTGTACGTAATGGCGTTGATGCTGATAAACATCATGGTGCGGTGGTACCGCCAATTTATTTATCGACTACTTATTCGTTTGCCGACTTTGATACTAAGCGTGAGTATGATTATGGTCGTAGCGGTAATCCTAATCGTGATATTTTAGCTGAGACGCTTGCTAAGCTTGAAGGTGGCGCTCGTGGCATAATTACAGCTACAGGCATGGCTGCCGTGCATTTAGCTACTCAGCTACTTAATAGTGACGATAGGTTAGTAATTCCACATGATTGTTATGGTGGCAGCTATCGTTTATTTACATCTTTACAAAAACGCGGACTACTAAAGCTCGAAATATTAGATTTAACAAAAGAAGAAAGCCTTCAACAAATTTTAGTAATTAAACCAAAGCTTATTTGGATAGAAACCCCAAGTAACCCAGTACTTCGTTTAACAGATATTAAAGCGGTTACCGATGTGGCTAAGCAATGCGGTGCATTGGTGGCTGCAGATAACACGTTTTTGTCGCCTGCCTTACAAAACCCTATTAAGTTTGGTGTAGATATTGTGGTGCATTCAACCACTAAATACATTAACGGACACTCAGATGTAGTAGGCGGCGCTGTTATTGCAGCAACACAAGAGTTAGGCGATGAGCTTGCTTGGTGGGCTAATAACATTGGTATTACGGGTGCGCCTTTTGATAGCTATTTAACGCTTCGTGGTTTACGTACTTTAAATGTGCGCCTAAGGCAGCATCAAGAAAATGCACTGGCAATAGCTAAGTACCTTGAAAGCTCTGAATATGTAAGCCAAGTTTACTACCCAGGTCTTGAGTCACATCCTCAACATGAGCTGGCTAAAGCACAGCAACTTGGTTTTGGTGGCATGGTTAGTTTTGATATTAAAGGCGATATAAATGACGCTGCAGCATTTTTAACTAGCCTTAAAACGTTTAGTTTAGCTGAGTCACTAGGTGGCGTAGAGAGCTTAATTTGTCACCCTGCAACTATGACGCACGCAGGTATGGAGGCAACAGCACGTTTAGAGGCGGGTGTGGGCGATACGCTTATTCGTATTTCGGTAGGTATTGAAGATATACACGATTTAGTCGCTGATTTTGAACGAGTGTTTGAACTTGTAAAACCAGGGCAAAATAAAAATGTTGGCCGTGTAGGCAAAGGAGCAGGCACTTCTGGTGGTAACGTTAAATTAAGTGCAGCTCGTCCGGCGCTTTGGTGATTAATATGGTTAACTGTATACATAAATTTGGTGGATCGAGTTTAAGCTCAAGTGAGCGATACCAAAGCGTAGCAAAAATAATAATTACACATACTCAACCGGGTGATTGTGTGGTGGTATCGGCTGCGGGTAAGACAACCGATACGCTAGTATTACTTTGGCAAAGCTATCAAAAACAAGATACTCAAGCAGTAGCTGATATTTTACTGCAGTTAAATAACCATCAAAGTGATTTAATAGAGCAGTTATTAGAAGCTGATTTAAAACGAAGTGCACTTAAAACACTAAATACCGAGCTTAGCTATATTGCAGAACTTGCTCAAGCTGAGCAGCTAAAAGAGGCTGCATTACTTGCACATGGCGAACTGTGGTCAGCACGTTTACTCGCTACTTATTTACAGCAGCTAAATATTGAGGCATGCGCTGAAGATGCACGTACTCTTTTTACCTTAAATGATGGCGAATTAATGCATGCGCAAAATGCGCAGCAATGTGGGCAGTTAATTTTGCCTAATAAAATAAATGTTGTTACTGGGTTTATTGCCGCAGATATCAAAGGCGAGACAGTAACGCTTGGCCGAAATGGGAGTGACTACAGTGCAACACTACTTGCAAATTATTGCAATGCTAAGCAAGTATGTATTTGGACTGATACACAGGGAGTGTATAGCACTGATCCTCGAAAGGTAAAAAAAGCGATTAAATACGGCAAAATTTGTCGCGGGCAAGCTAATTTATTAGCTCGTTTGGGTAACCCTGTATTACATGCAAAAACACTATCGCCACTTAAAAACACAGATATTAAGCTAGCTGTTCGCAGTAGTTTTGACGTACAAGCAAGTCCAACAGATATAGTCAAAGAAGGTTCAGCGAAGAAAAAGCGCTTTATAACCACGTTGCAAAATGTTGACCTATTAATGGTTGAAGGATTAAGTGAAGGTGAGGTTGCAAGTGTTAGTCAGCTTATTCAGCATAGCCTTCATCACTTTAACCATAATGGTGAAGTGTATTTAGTAGTACCTGCAGCACAAACTTATCTGGTTATTAATTATTTTGCGGGTAGGGCAAATATTAGCGAGTCAAATTTAAACGGTTGTGCAATTGTAGCGCCTGAGCAAGACGTTAATACATTAAGCTTACAAGCATTAGATTTATTAAAACTCCACAGCATAAAACCTCGTTTTGTCCATCAAGATACTGGCTATGCTTTATTGCTTACCGATCAATTTATAGATAGTGATATACAAAGTGCCTTACACGATAAGCTAATTAATAAAGGCCAAGAAATCGCAATTATAGTTGCGGGGCTTGGTAACGTTGGCGACGTTTTTATTAAACAGTTATCGGCACAATTTGAGCGTTTATCGGATGACTTTGGTATTAAATTAGTCGGTCTAATTCGCTCTAAAAAAATGCTGTTTAATGCAAGTGGTATTAATACACAGCAATGGAAAACTCAATGGCAGCATGAGGCAAATAGCTATCAATCTGCAGATTTACTGAATGCTATAAATGAGCTCGATTACGAGCATAAAATTGTAATTGATATTACCGCAAGTGAACAATTTAGCTTGTTATATCCAGACTTTGTAGATAGAAACTGTCATTTAATTAGTGCTAATAAATACGCTGGAACAGCACCTACTACTTGGTATAAAGCACTTCGTAGTAATATTACAGAACGTAATTTACATTGGCGATATAACACCAGTGTAGGCGCTGGCTTACCTATTAACTTTGCTTTGGCTGATTTGCAAAATAGTGGCGATAAAATAACACGTATAGAAGGTGTTTTCTCAGGCACGCTTTCGTGGTTATGTAGTAAATATGATGGAACAAGGCCATTTTCTGAGTTGCTACTGGAAGCTCAGAAAATGGGATTCACAGAGCCAGACCCTCGCGAAGATTTATCTGGGCGAGATATGCAGCGTAAGCTACTTATTTTAGCTCGAGAGCTAGGTGTTGAGCTTGAACTTGACGATATTAGTTTATCGGCATTGATGCCAGATGAACTTGCGCTGGGAAGTTGGGATGACTTTTTAAATAAAAAAGCACAGCTAGACGCGTTCATCGAAGAGCATGCAGTGACAGCAAAGTCTAAAAATTCAGTACTTAGATATACGGGCTTGTTAGAAATCACACAAGGTGAAGTAATTGCTAAAGTGGGAATAGCGTATGTGCCTAATGGCGATGCGTTAGCAAACCTTACACCAGGCGATAATATTTTTGTAATTAATAGCAAATGGTATAGCGATAACGCATTAGTGATTCAGGGGCCAGGAGCGGGTAGGGAAGTGACCGCTGCGGGTGTGCACTCTGATTTATATTGGCTTGTTCAAAACTTAAAATAAACATTTGGTTTAAACAAAAACGGCAGCTTAAATAAGCTGCCGTTTTTGTATTACATACATATTACTAAAATAGCTCTTCTTCTGTTTTAGTGTCTTCTTCAAATATATCGTTAGGCTGAGATAGCACATACTTTGTAGGTGCGGTGCCTTTTTCAAAATATTCAAATCGACTTGTGTAGTCATTTTTATGGCTAAGTAAGCCTGTAGCTAAATCAATACGAATAGAAACGAGTCCCTCAGGCGGCTCAATTGGGGCTTCAGGCTTGCCTTCAAGTGCCGCTTTCATAAATTCAACCCACGCTGGCTGCGCGGTTTTAGCGCCAGATTCCGCACCTGATATTTGGCTGCTATCTAGGTTGTTATTATATGTAGAGCGACCAAGAGCGTTGCCCGGATTATCAAAGCCAACCCAAACTGAGGTCATCACATTACTATTAAAACCGCTAAACCAGGTATCTACTGAGTCATTAGTTGTGCCTGTTTTACCTGAAATATCGCGACGATCTAGCGCTTGTGCTCGCCAACCGGTTCCACTCCAACCTGTTTTATGAGCCCAGCTACCACCCCCCCAAATTGCACTATTCATAGCATCAGCAATTAAAAATGCATTTTGCTTAGAAATAATTCTCGGCGCACATTTTTTCGTTTGCTCCATTTCATCATCACTATTATGCATTGAGAGTGCATTGTGTGTTGGCAAAGGCTCTTCGTCACAGGCAAGAGCAGGGTTTGCTTTAAACAATACATTGCCGTAAGCATCTTGAATTTCTGAGATAAAGTAAGGTTCAATTAAGTGACCACCGTTGGCAAATGTGCTCATGCCTCTTGCAAGTTCAAGCGGGGTAATAGAAGCACTACCAAGTGCTAATGATTCACTACGATTAATGTCAGCGTCTTTAAAACCAAATTTTAGTAAGTGATCAGCTGTACGTTGCAATCCAACACCACGTAGTAAGCGCACTGAAATAACGTTTTTAGACTGTGCTAAAGCACGGCGAATTCGAATAGGACCATTGTAAACAGCAGGGCTGTTTTTAGGGCGCCATGCTACGCCTTGGCTCTTATCCCACTGGTTTATAGGTGCATCATTTAATATAGACGCAAGCGTGTAACCTTTTTCAAGTGCTGCTGAATATATAAAAGGTTTTATATTAGAACCCACTTGACGCTTAGCTTGTATCGCTCGGTTGTATTGACTTTGCTCAAAGCTGTAACCCCCTACAATAGCTTTTATTCTACCGTCTTGTGGATCGAGGGATACAATAGCGCTTGATGCTTCTGGTATTTGGCTTAATAAGTAGCTGTTATCTTCGTTTTGACGTACCCATATTTGCATACCTGGCGTTAAAATATCAGTAGCTGCTTTTGGAGCAAAGCTTTGGCGGTAGCGAGTAATATACTTACGCGCCCATTTTAAACTATCCCAACTGAGAGTTGTTTGCTCACCGTTTTTAAGTAGTACTGTAGCTGTTTTATTATTAACACTGAGTACTGCTGCAACTTTTAAAGTGCCTAACTCATTTACGCTCTGTAATTTATTGAGTATTTGTTGCTCAGTTAAAGCTGGTTGTGTTTCAGGATTCCATAAAACATCAGTTGGACCTCTAAAACCATGACGCATATCGTAACTGTGTAAGTTATTTACAAGTGCGTTTTGCGCTGCTTTTTGAACCTTTGACTCTACTGAGGTAAAAATTTTAAAACCTGAGTTGTAGGCTTTATCTACCCCATAGCGCGAAACCATTTCAGCGCGCACCATTTCAGAGATATACGGTGCGTATAAGTTTATTTCTGCACCGTGAAAATAAGCTGTAATAGGTTGGCTAGTTGCTTCGTTATATTGCTCTTGTGTTATATAGTCTTCGGTCAGTAAACGGCCTAAAACTACATTTCGGCGTGCTTTTGCACGCGTTGGGTTACGAATTGGGTTTAAAGCTGAAGGTGCTTTAGGTAAACCTGCAATCATCGCCATTTGTGCAAGTGTTAAATCTTTTAGCTCTTTACCGTAATAAACTTGCGCTGCTGCACCAATACCGAAAGCACGATTACCTAATTCTATTTTATTAAGATAAAGCTCTAAGATTTCGTCTTTT
The DNA here is from genome assembly GCF_015864305.1 of Pseudoalteromonas sp. NZS71_1. Taxonomy (NCBI): domain Bacteria; kingdom Pseudomonadati; phylum Pseudomonadota; class Gammaproteobacteria; order Alteromonadales; family Pseudoalteromonadaceae; genus Pseudoalteromonas; species Pseudoalteromonas sp. NZS71_1. The sequence continues at coordinate 81,061 of NZ_JADYXM010000007.1, forward strand.
GTTAACACTCCTTCAATATGAAGCGCTATAAATATTTCTTTAACTTTACGGATATATGCTTTTTCGCGTGTTAAAAAGAAATTACGAGCAAGCTGCATAGTAATAGTACTTGCACCTTGTTTTTTCTCGCCAGTAGATATAAGAACAACAGCCGAACGTACTATACCAATAGGGTCTATGCCTATATGATCGTAAAATCGATTATCTTCTGTCGCTAAAAATGCATTAATGAGTGTTTGAGGAATTTCATCAATAGTCACTGGAATACGACGTTTTTCACCAAATTGATTGATTAAAAGCCCATCTTTAGTGAATACTTGCATAGGAGTTTGTAATTGCACGTCTTTTAAAACTTGCACACTGGGGATATCAGGTTTAACGTAGTAATAAAGACTGATCAAAGTAATCAGACCAATTAACACACAAATGATAAAAAATTGTAAAGTTCGTTTTAATAAAATCACTTATATTTCCCTAAATGGACTCCCAATTGCGAGTTTTGACTGCTAGTATATATTGATTAAAAAATGAATAATATTTTTTCATATAAAAATTATAACTTGTTTATTATTAAAACAAAGGCCAAGTTGAAACATGCTAAGTCAACTATTTCAAAAACCGTCCCAAATGATGGTAGGAATTGATATTGGATCGCACTCTATTAAGGCTGTGCTTTTACGTGAAATTGAAACTGGATTTCGACTCGAAGCACTTGCAATTGAGCCGATGCCAAAAGGCGCAATGAGTGAGCGAACAATTCAAGATATTGAAGCGATTGGTAACGTAATTACAAAATTAAGAAAAAAATTACCAAAGTCGTTAAAATCTGCAGCAGTGGCTGTTTCTGGCCAAACAGTCATTACAAAAGTGATCTTCATGGATGTATCGTTAACTGATGCTGAACTTGAGTCGCAAATTGAAATTGAAGCTGATAGTTTAATTCCATATCCTCTTGATGAAGTGAGCCTCGACTTTGAGAAGCTTTCGACGAATGAGGCCGATCCTAGTAAAATGAATGTTTTGCTTTCAGCTGCTCGTACTGAGAGTGTAGAAGCGCGTGTTGGCGCTTTAGAAGCTGCAAATTTAGAAGCTAAAATAGTTGATGTAGAAAGCTATGCATTAAGTCGTGCAATGGATGTGTATTACCAACAATTACCCAGCGACGCATTTAATAAATGTGTGGCTGTGGTTGATATTGGTGCGGTTTTAATGCTCGTGAGCGTTGTTCAAGCAGGGGAAACAATTTATACACGTGACCAAGTTTTTGGTGGCGACCAATATACAAATAGTATCGTTGCTTATTATAATAAAGGATTTGATGAAGCTGAAATTGGTAAAACATCAGGCGATTTACCGCCAAACTACACCTTTGAAGTATTAGCCCCTTTTCAAACTTCGTTACTTCAACAAGTGCGACGCGCGGTGCAAATGTTTTTAACAACCAGTGGCAAAGAGCAAATCGACTATATTGTATTAACGGGTGGTACATCGATGATTAAAGGTATTGACCGATTACTCATTGAAGAACTAGGTATTCACTCTGTCGTTGCTGAGCCTTTTGAAAATATGGAAATTTCTCCAAAAGTAGATCGTAATGTAATGCAGCGTCACAAAACGCAGTTTGCAATTGCGACAGGGTTGGCATTAAGGAGCTTTTCAACATGCCACATATAAATCTACTTCCTTGGCGTGAATCGCAGCGCGAAGAATCGAAAAAGAAATTTGTAACTATACTTATTGGTGTCGTTATACTTTGTTTTGCGAGTATGTACTTATTAAGCTCTTTTTATAGTGCATTAAAAGACGGTCAAAACTTAAAGAATAACTATTTAAGTTCAGAAATTAGCATGCTAGATAAAAAAATAAGTGAAATTAGAAGTTTAGATAAAAGAAAAGAAAACTTACAACAGCGTATGAGGCTCATTGAAGAATTACAAAGCAGCCGTAATTTGGGTACGCAAATAATGGATGAAGTTGCCAAAATAGTGCCGGGTGGGGTTTACTTAACAAAACTCGAGCGCAGAGGCAGCCAAATACATGTATTGGGACGCAGTGAATCTAATAACCGTTTATCAACAATGCTGCGCCAAGTACAAAGCTCATATTTACTAGAGAATCCTTCAATGCAAGGCATTGTTGCAGGCGATCAATCTTCGCGTTTACTTAGTGATTTTAATATGGAATTTTATGTAAAACCATTTGATAAAATTGGTGAGGTTAGCGATGAGCCTTGATTTTAAAGCACTGAGTGAAATTGATTGGAATGAAATAGAGCTCGATAACATTGGCGATTGGCCTATTGCAGTTAAAGCAATTTGCTGTACGTTTGTTGCCGGACTTGTATTGTTTTTTAGTTATAGCCTATTAGTTTCTGATGAAATTGATAGTTACCACAGTGCAGTTGCGAAAGAGGTCGAGTTACGCACTACTTATCGTACTAAATACGCAGTCGCGAGTAAGCTTGAGATCTACCGTCAACAAATGATTGAAATGGAAGATAAGTTTTCACAATTATTAAAACGTTTACCTACCTCTAACGAAACCCCTGGTTTACTTGATGATTTGTCGTATGTTGGCACAACAAGTGGTCTGACTTTTTTAAAAATAGGTTGGTTACCAGAAGTCGAGAAAGAATTTTATACTGAATTACCGATTAAAATAGAAGTGATAGGAACCTACCATGAATTTGGTGAGTTTGTGGGTAAAGTAGCTCAGTTACCACGAATTGTAAGCTTACATGACTTTTCTATTTTATCATCGGGCGATAAACAGTTAACATTTGGTGTTGTTGCAAAAACATATCGTTATGAAGAAGGGGTTAAAAAATGAAGCTCCTTCGCGTAGTACCTGTAGTAATGGTGTTTGTTTTGAGTGGTTGTAATGATGATACGTCTGAGCAAAAAGAATTTATTGATCAGGTAAAAGCAAGCACAACACCAAAGGTTGAATCAATTCCTGAGCTGACAAAGTTTGAAATATTTGAGTACAGTGCTGGTCAGCTACGTAGCCCGTTTGTAGCGCCTCAGCCTGAGATAATCCAAAATAAATTAACGCAAGTAAAAAACTGTTTGCACCCAGATCAAGAGCGTCGCCGCGAACCGTTAGAAAAATACCCGCTAGATAACTTAGCAATGAAAGGCACAATTGGTTCTAGTGGACAAATATGGGCATTAATAACAGCAGCTGACGCTACTTTGCATCGTGTAACGGTAGGGAATTACCTTGGTAGTTATGATGGCAAAGTAAAAACAGTAAGTAACGACTATATAGAGTTAGTGGAATTAATCCCTGATGGGTCTGGCTGTTGGAAAGAGCGCTTGACTAAATTAGAAATGTTAGAGGCGGCAACAGATGGCGCAAATTAATAATAAAAAAGGTAAAAATAGCATGCATAAGGATGTACTTTGGCTTCATCGTATTTCACGAACATTACTGGCTGCTGTTGCTTTAGTCACTGTAAATTCAGCCGTTGCAGGGCCGTTACTTTATGATGTTCGTTATAATCCATTACTTAAAGGCGAAACTGAGTTACAGCTTGTTTTTGATGAAGAGTTAACGCTTGAGCCAAAAGTTCAGGTGTTTAATAGCCCAGCCCGAATCGAAATGTTTTTTGATACCGCAGAGTTAGAGGTTGGTTTAAATGATGTTGAAGTTAATCAAGCTGGAATTAGCAGTGTTACTAATGTTTTAACTAACAGTGGTTTAAAGGTAACGGTAAACTTAGATAGATTAAAAATTTATGAAACTGAAGTTCATAACAACTTAGTATCAATACGCGTGTCTGATAATCCTCTTACAGAATCTGAAAATGAAGATGTAGCGATGGACTCAGGTGACGTAAGTGGAAATTACATCAACCGTATCCAATCAATTGATTTTAGACGTGGTGAAAAGGGCGAGGCGAAAGTACTCGTATTTCTACAAGACACTCAAGCTGCAATTGAAGTCCATGAAAGTGGCGGGAAAATTTACGCTGACTTTCATCACACCGATATTTTAGATGACCTACTTTATGAATTAGATGTATTAGATTTTGGTACTGTTGTAAGTAATATCGAGACTTTTAAAGAAGACGGATTAAGTCGTGTCGTTATTGAGCCAAATGCTCAGTTTACATTTACGTATCAGCAAATAGATAATATTTTAACGCTGACGGTAGAAAAAGATGAAACGCAAAACGCCTATTTAGATGGTGGAGTTGAGTATCAAGGTCGCCCTATGACCTTAAATTTTCAAGATATCTCTGTGCGAGCAGCACTACAAATTATTGCGGGTTATAACGATTTTAACTTAGTAACCAGTGATTCAGTGACAGGTAATATAACACTGCGTTTAGATGGCGTACCATGGGATCAAGCGCTTGACGTAGTACTGCGTATTAAAGGGCTAGACAAACGCATGGATGGCTCTATTTTAATGGTAGCGCCTGCAGAGGAGCTTGCGGCACGTGAAGCCAAAGATTTAAAAGCTAAACAGCAAGTTGAAGACTTAGAGCCACTCTATAGTGAATACATTCGATTAAACTATGCTAAAGCCGAAAATTTTGCTGACTTATTAAAAACAGATACAAACAGCATCATAACTGCCCGTGGTAGTGTTTCGGTTGATCAGCGTACAAATACCTTATTAGTAAAAGATACTGTAAAGAGTATAGAAAACATTCGCCGGATGATAGAAACGCTCGATATTCCGGTACAGCAGGTTGTAATTGAATCTCGAATGGTAACTGTGCGCGATAACGTTACTGAAGACTTAGGCGTACGCTGGGGCTTTAGTGATCAAGGCAGTAGTGTTGGTATTTCAGGCTCCCTTGAAGGCGCAGAAGGTATTTATAACGCGACATCAACTTCAAATGCGCCAAGTATTTCAGATCGATTAAATGTAAATTTACCAATTTCTAATCCTGCGGCCAGTATTGGTTTGCACATAGCAAAGTTGGCTAACGGTACATTAATTGATTTAGAGCTAAGTGCTCTTGAAGAAGAGAATAAAGGCGAAATTATTGCTAGTCCGCGTATTATAGCGGCTAATCAGCAAAAAGCGCGAATAGAGCAAGGTACTGAAATACCTTACACTGAGTCAGCTTCAAGTGGTGCTACTACTGTAAGCTTTAAAAAAGCGGTACTAAGCTTAGAAGTGACACCTCATATCACACCTGATAATAAAGTAATTCTAGACTTAATTATTACTCAAGATACTCGTGGTGATACTGTACAAACGGGAACAGGTGAAGCAGTGTCTATTGATACCCAAGAGATTCAAACTCAAGTGTTAGTTGAGAATGGACAAACCGTAGTACTCGGTGGTATTTTCCAGCAGCAGATCATTAATACTACGAGTAAAGTGCCAATTTTAGGTGACATTCCTTACGTAGGAAGACTATTTAAAACCACAAGTGAGTTTAATGAAAAGCGTGAATTACTTATTTTTGTGACACCAAAAATACAAATTGATTAAAATACAGTGGTTTTATGTTAACCAACGGGTGATTATTTAGATTAATTGCTCGTTATATGGCTTTTTATGCTAATTGACTTGAAATACCCCCGCAATTACTGAGATAATCCCCTCCTTAATTTTGGGGCCAGGTCGTTAGGCGGGGTTTTATTTCAAATTTTAGAGTTTGTTTGTACTAAAAGATATGGCTGAGAAACGTAATATATTTCTAGTTGGCCCCATGGGGGCTGGCAAAAGCACGATTGGTCGTCACATCGCTGACCAATTACACCTTGAATTTGTTGATTCTGATCAAGAAATCGAACGCCGCACAGGTGCAGATATTGCATGGGTATTCGATCTTGAAGGTGAAGAAGGCTTTAGACTTCGAGAAGAGTCTGTTATTGGCGATTTAACCGAGATGCAAGGTATTGTACTTGCTACCGGTGGTGGTTCAGTAATGAGCAAAGAAGTTCGAAACAAGCTTTCGGCTCGAGGTATCGTTGTATACCTAGAGACACCTATAGAGAAGCAAGTTGCACGCACGCAACGCGACAAGCGTCGCCCATTACTGCAAACTGAAGAAGCACCTCGTAACGTACTAGAGCGCTTAGCAGAAGAACGCGAGCCACTATACAAAGAAGTTGCTGATTTTGTTGTACGTACCGATGAGCAAAGCGCTAAAGTTGTTGCTAACCAAATCATCGAGAAATTAGATTTTTAAAAACCAATAATAAAGGAATAGCCAAGCATGCTTAAATTAACTGTTAATTTGGACGAGCGAAGTTATCCTATTTATATTGGGCAATCTGCACTTCAAGATAATGGCCGCCTGGTTCACCACATTGGTGATTGTCGGCCTATCATCATTACTAATGACACAATAGCGCCTTTATATTTGCAAAGGTTACTTGATTCATTAGCTGATCTAAATCCGCTATCTTTTATTATTCCTGACGGTGAGCAATATAAATCACTGGAATGGTTTGAAAAAATATCAGCATTTTTACTACAAAATAACTGTGGCCGAGATACGTGTTTAATTGCGTTAGGTGGCGGTGTTGTAGGTGACCTAACTGGTTTTGTAGCGGCTTGTTATCAGCGCGGCGTACCGTTTATTCAAATACCAACGACAGTGCTTTCACAGGTTGATTCATCGGTAGGTGGAAAAACGGCAGTAAATCATCCGTTAGGTAAAAATATGATAGGGGCATTTTATCAGCCTCAAGCGGTTTTTATTGATACGCAAACATTACACACTCTACCTGCACGAGAGTTTGCAGCAGGTATGGCTGAGGTAATTAAGTATGGTCTGATTTACGATACCGAATTATTTGCCTATTTAGAGCGAAATGTGACTAATTTACAGCAACTAGATGAAGCATGCTTACAGCATATCATTTTTAGATGTTGTGAAATAAAAGCGCTTATAGTTGCTCAAGATGAAAAAGAACATGGCTTACGGGCTTTGTTAAACTTAGGCCATACATTTGCCCATGCAATTGAGGCACAGATGGGTTATGGCGTTTGGTTACACGGCGAAGCTGTTGCAACAGGAATGGTATTAGCAGCTAAACTTGCCAAGACACGCCAAGATTTAAGCGCAGATGAAGTTGATCGAATTATTAAGCTGCTTGAGCTATATAATTTACCAACAGAAATTCCAAAGCAAATGACTAGCGAGCAGTTTTTAACGCATATGCGTAAAGACAAAAAGAATAAAAAAGGCACTATCCGCTTTATTCTACCTACCCAATTTGGCCAGTGTGCATTAGTTGATAATGTATCTGATGATCAAGTTAGAGACTTAATCGAGCAGTAAATGCAGTCACAAATTTTACCAAGCCGTGCGGCTTTGGTGGATAGAATCGCACTGCAATTTGAGTACGGGCAAAATTTAATTGTTTTACTTGGCACTTCTGGGCTAGGTAAAAGTTATATGCTCGAAACCTTCATTACAGATAAATACAACGACTTTAATAAAGCCTTTGTGCAAGTAAGTGCACAAATGACTGACGCTCAGCTAATGAGTGAGTTATTAGAGCAAAGCTTTAACTCTCCCCTGATTGATCATAACTTAAGTTTACCTGAAAACTATTACCAATTACTGCAGCAGCAACCATGCGGGCCATGTTTATGGGTACTTGATGGCGGTAGGCAATTATCTGATGAGATGTTAATTGAGCTTGAGTTACTTTCTAAAAACAGCCCAAATACGCTATATATTATAATAGCTTCACAGTCTAAACTGGCTTTAAATAACGCTGTTGAAATTTATTTGGAGCCGCTAACGCTTCGAGAAAGCAAGATGTTATTGCAGTGGTACTTTACAGACTTACCCTATGATGAAGACCCTGTATTTAGTACTTTTTTAGCTGAGGCTCACGGTAATCCCAGCTTATTGCTTGCTTGGCAACCTAGTGAGCACATAGCCGATATTATTGTAAAAGACAAAGTGTCTTGGCGATTACACTTATTGATTTTGATGTTGCTGATTATGTTTTTAATTATTGGTCTGCTTTATAAGTCGGATATGACACAGTGGTGGCAACAGTATTATCAGCAAGAAGAAACACAAGTAATAAATACAGCAATATCTATAGAGCAAGTAAGTGAGCCGGCTATAAAGAAAAATGACTCAATAATTAACTTAAATGACCCCAAAGTTGTTGAGCCAGATATTAAAGCAGAGCGTGTACACATTAATGATGTGCCTGCCATAATGCAAAGCCTTACCGAACCTACGAATACCGTTAACGTATTAGACAATGATGTTGATGATAGTACTAATAATAAAAGCAGTGTATCAAGTGACGTTAAATCTAAAGCTCTAAAAGTAAATACAGTAGAGCAAACTCAGATCAGCCAAGATAATATATGGTACATGCAGCAAATAGATACAAATAGTGTTATTCAATTATTAGCCGTAACTCAGCAGGAAGTTAGCGATAATTTTATTGCTCAATTCAATCTACAGCAGCAAACTCATACTTACCAAACAAAGCGAAATAATAAAATATGGTGGGTTGTTACATTTGGCAGTTTTGAAAGTATAAACGAAGCAAAATCAGCAATGGATACTTTATCTGCTGAGGTTAGAAAAAATAAACCTTTCTATAAAAAAATTAGTAAAATAAAGCAAGAAATAGCACTCGTTGATCAGTAAAACACACTGCTTTAGTGTAAAATCGCGCAACACCAGATTGAAGTAAAGAGCCAATGCAGCAAAAGAGTAGAGCCTTCCTTAAATGGGCCGGCGGAAAATACAGCCTAGTTGAAAATATTAATGCGCGATTAAACCAAGCTAGCAAGCATGCTGATACGTTGGTTGAACCTTTTGTTGGTGCAGGCTCTGTGTTTTTAAATAGTGACTTTAAACACTATATTCTCAACGATATAAATGCAGACTTAATTAACTTATACAAAGAGCTAAAAAGCTCTCCAGATGAGCTGATTAGTGACGCTAAAAAGTTATTTGTAGATTTGAATAATCACGCAGATGCTTATTACGAATATCGTGTGCAGTTTAATCAAAGTCGTGATGTATATGAACGTTCAATATTGTTTTTATACATGAACCGCCATGGTTACAACGGACTTTGTAGGTATAATTTAAAAGGTATTTTTAATGTGCCTTTTGGTAAATATAAAAAGCCTTACTTTCCTGAAAAAGAAATGTATTTTTTTGCTGAAAAAGCACAAAAAGCAACCTTCACCTGTTTAGATTACGATGACGTTTTTAAGTTAGTGCCTAACAATGCAGTTATTTATTGCGACCCACCTTATGTACCATTAAGTAAAACAGCTTCTTTTACGTCTTACGCTAAAGGGGGGTTTAATTTAGATGATCAGGCTAATTTGGCTAATCTGGCTGAGAAGGCTGCCTTTGAAAATGATACACCAGTGCTTATCTCTAATCACGATACCGTATGGACTCGAAAAATTTATAGCCAAGCATCACTTGATCAAATTCAAGTAAAGCGCACTATTAGCCCCAAAGGTGGCTCTAGAAATAAAGTTGACGAGTTGATGGCTATGTATTTAGCACCCAAGCAACCACTGCGTAAATTGCGATAACAAAAGCAATAAATAGTACAATCGCAATTAGGATGATAGAGATAGGAGAGTGTTGTTTAAAATCGACTTGGCGTTTATTTTCAGATTGAACACCAAAAAATGCTGCTAGCACACTTTGCAACGCACTAAAAAATTGCAGCATTATTTAAAATAAAGGTTTTAAAGATGGAGTGTTTTTAGAATCATCAGAGCTAGTAAGTAGCTCTAGTAAATCGAGGTAATGAAACTGAGCACTACGGCTATCGCCAGTTAACCACGAAAACCACGATGACTCTTCTTCAGCTTTAATACACGTGATTGTAGTTAATGTGTTTTGAGCACTTACCACTTGTGTATTATGACAATTACCTACTGAGCTTAATTCTTGCTCAGAGCTTGAACCAAAGCTAAACGCCCCGATAAGCAGTAATGCCGACGCAATTAATATCCCAGTTTTAAAAGCACGCATGATGAAATCCAATAATTTGTTACTTTTTTAATCATAGCAAATATTGATTAAAAATCAAACTTAAAGTTACCTGAAATAGGGGCTATTACGCCATATTACTTGGGTAACATCTTCAATTAAGTTACATTAACGCAATACACTATTTATTGATGGAGTTAATCATGTTTAACCCAGAGCAAAAATATTTAATAGCCCCTTCTATTTTGTCTGCTGATTTTGCAAAACTAGGCGAAGATGTTGATAAAGTACTCGAAGCGGGCGCTGACGTGGTTCACTTTGATGTAATGGATAATCACTATGTACCTAATCTCACAATTGGTCCTATGGTGTGTAAAGCACTCAGAGATTACGGCATTACAGCACCTATCGACGTACATTTAATGGTTAAGCCTGTAGATAGTCTTATTCCATTGTTTGCAGAGGCTGGCGCATCAATTATTACTTTTCATCCTGAAGCCAGTGAGCACGTCGATCGTACAATACAGTTAATAAAAGATCACGGCTGTAAAGCAGGCTTAGTCTTTAACCCAGCAACAAGCCTAAGTTATTTGGACCATGTTATAGATAAGCTAGATACCATTTTACTTATGTCGGTTAACCCAGGTTTTGGCGGGCAAAGCTTTATACCTCATACGCTTGAAAAATTACGCCAAGCAAAACAGCGTATTATTGAGTCAGGCCGAGATATTCGCTTAGAGGTTGATGGGGGTATTAAAGTCGATAATATTGCTGCAGCAGCACAAGCGGGTGCTGATATGTTTGTTGCAGGCTCAGCTATTTTTAATCAACCAGATTACAAGGTTGTGATTGACCAAATGCGTAAACAGCTTGGAAGTGTAAAATAATGAAGTACGACGTCGCCTTATTTGATTTAGATGGTACTTTGGTTGATAGCGTTTACGACTTGTATATTGCTATTAATTTAACCTTGAGCAGTCTTGCTTTCCCTATTGTTAGTCAACGCTTGGTTGAAAGCTGGGTCGGTAATGGGGTTGAAGTCCTCGTTAAACGCGCTTTGAGTGGCGATATGCAAGTGAGTGCACATCTAGATGAGTCACTTAGTAGTAAAGCAATATTACAGTTTTATAAGCACTATGAACAACAAGTTGGTGAGTATAGTGTTTTGTACCAACATGTAGAAACCGGGCTTGCAGCACTTCGTGGTATGCCTAAAGCATTAATCACTAATAAGTCTCGAATATTCACAGAAAAACTACTTGATAAACTGGCACTAACGAGTCATTTTGATGTGATTGTATGCGGTGACGACATGGCAAAAAAACCATCGCCAGAGCCATTGCTATTTGCCTGCAAAAAACTAAATGCAGAGCCTAATAAAGCAATAATGATAGGTGATTCTAAAAGCGATATACTTGCAGCTAAAGCCGCTAATATAGACGTAATTGCACTTAGTTATGGCTATAACCAAGGTGAAAATCTTGGGGATTATAATCCACAGTACCTATGCGATCACTTCTTAGATATAATACCTGTTCTAACGCAGCGTTAAATATTATTAATTAAGCAAAATAAAGGAAAATCATGAGTAAACCAGTAGTTTTAAGCGGCATTCAGCCAACCGGTGGTATGACAATAGGCAACTATGTTGGCGCTATTAACCAGTGGCTAAAGTTACAGGAAGACCACGAAAGTTTCTTTATGTTAGTAGACTTACACGCTATTACGGTTCGCCAAGAGCCTGAGTTACTGCGCTCTCGAGTGTTGGATGGTATTGCTCTTTACGCGGCATGTGGCATTGATCCTGAAAAATCTGCGTTATTTGTACAATCACAAGTACCTGAGCACGCACAGTTAGCGTGGGTATTAAATTGTTACGCGCAAATGGGTGAGCTTAATCGAATGACTCAGTTTAAAGACAAGTCATCTAAGCATGCAAATAACGTAAACGTGGGCTTATTTTCATATCCGGTATTGCAAGCTGCGGATATTTTATTATACCAAGCTGATCAAGTACCCGTTGGTGAAGATCAAAAGCAACACTTAGAGCTGACTCGCGATATAGCCACACGCTTTAATAATTTATACGGCGACGTATTTAAATTACCAGAGCCGTATATTCCACAGTTTGGTGCACGCGTAATGAGCTTGCAAGACCCACTTAAAAAGATGTCTAAGTCTGACGAAAACCCAAATGGTTATATCATGTTATTAGATGAGCCAAAGCAAATTGTGAAAAAGCTTAAAAAAGCAGTAACTGATTCAGATGAACAAGCACGTATTTATTTTGATCGCACAGAAAAGCCTGGTGTATCAAACTTGCTTACTTTATTGAGTGTTGCAACTAAGCGCTCAATAGAAGACCTAGTTCCTGAGTATGAAGATAAAATGTATGGCCATTTAAAGAAAGATACAGCAGATGCAGTTGTAAATATGATTGAGCCAATTCAAGCCCGTTTTAAAGAGATCAGAGAAGATCAAAACCTACTTAATAGCATAATGAAATCAGGTGCTGAAAAAGCAAGTGTACGTGCTGAGAAAACATTGAAATCGGTATACGATGCGCTTGGTTTTATTCCTCGCGGGTAAGTTTATTAAAATAAAAAAATGCCGCTTGTTAGCGGCATTTTTTATATAGCACATATCAACATGATAGACCCAAATAGAAACAGTAGCGATATCGCTAGTTTATCTGTTTTATCCATTATTCAGCCCCTCTTACTGTTATATCTGCCGTGCTATCAATATCAACTAGAGAAACTTTATAGCCCTTGTTTTCAAGTAAGGTAAGTAAACTATCTTGTCCTGCGAGGTGGGCAACTCCAACAAGTACAAACTCATTTTTGTCGTTGTTAAACATGGCTTCTACTTTTGGTAACCAATCATTATTTCTATCTGTAATGATTTGTTTATAGCTATTCGGATCATTTTGCTGCATATCTTCAAGTGCCACTTTATTCAGTGTTTCTGTATCACCTTTGCGCCAGGCAGCTAAAAGTCCTTTAAACATATCGCCATAGTTGTGAAGCTCGGCTAAGTTACGTTTAATGAAATCGTTTTCGTTGCCTTGACCCATTGTTTTAAAAAACTCTAACTGAAATTCCATTGTTTCTAAGTAATCTTTTGTTTTGTTATCTTCAGTCGCTTTTTTAGTAAAGTAAGCATCAACCCCTTCACCCATTAAATTTTGCTTTTGAAGCTCCATCGACATTAAAACAATACTAACCATAGCAGGGCGAAAACCATCTAACTTAGCTAGGTTAGCGCCAAACTCGCTAAGCTTATTTTCAAGTAAAGCCTTAATCTCGGGTTCTAGCTTTTGACTTAACGTTTCGTTATTTGTATACGATAGCGCACCTAACATTTGCATTTGTGCATTGGTGTCGGCTGGGTCAGGTAACGGTGCTTCTAAAATAATTGTATCTGCTTGTTCATAAGCATGGTTAAACTCAGCGGGTAGTGGCATTTCAGCTTTAGGTAGTATGTGAACTGTACCGCCAATAAATAGTGAGTCATTGCCATTACTTACTTGCCATACAGAGCTTTGAGCCTGTGCTGTATTTGCTAAAAGGCTGCAACTAAGTAATACGCTGGCAGATACTAATTTTTTTGTGAATTTTTTCATGATAATTCCTTAATATAACTTTTAATTTTATTGTTTTTAGTTCGATAACACATTGCTGAAATATGTAGTGATTGACGATGTTACCTTTGAAAGATTTTTATCAATTTGCGAGTTTATTTTACTCATTGAAGAGTCAAGCTCAGCTGATATTTTTTCATCTATTGAAGAAAGTAACGTTTGCTTATCAACATTACTTTTTAAAGACTCAGAAGCGTCTATTTTGTTTGTTTTTTGTAGTTTTTGATTAACAGGGTTAATTGCCTTTATGCTTTCACCAATCATGCATTTCTCAAAATTATTTTGATCGGTGTTTTGTTTAGTGTCAGCTGCAATAACTGAAGTAGTATTAAAAGCAGTTGCTAGTAGTAAAGCCGGTAGTACTTTTTTCATTGTGCTGTTCATAATTAAACCTTTTGTATTTTTTGCTGCAGCCAATTTAGAATCACAAATGATTTTTTACTAAGCTGCTTGTTGATGACGGTTTAAAGAATATCGCTGAATTTATTAAGAGTCGCTTATCTAGTTATGAGCAATTAATAGATAAGGTTTTAAAGCTAAATAATTGTTTAAATTTAGTATGTTAGCTTTAAACCTTATAATGCTAATATAAGGTTTAAAATGCTTTTTCTATAAAATAAAGTGTAGATGTGATACGGTTTATAAAAATAAAAATACGTAAAGACTATGAATTATCAAATCGGACCTTGGCAATTTATTAGTAATCGCTGTGTGATTACTTCAAACCATTTAGAAAGGGAATTAGATCCACTTTTAGTAAAGTTATTACTCCACTTTATAGATAAGCCTCAACAAATCGTTTCCCGCCAAGAGCTTATTGAGAGTGTGTGGCAACAAAGCTTTGTTGACGATAATGCGATTAACCGTGCAATCTCAGAGTTAAGAAAGCAGCTTGCCCACCCAATTGAAAAAGCGCCGCTTTTAAAAACACATTACCGTAAAGGATATAGCCTAACGGTAATACCTGAGCGTTTAACGCAAGCAAACGTTTCGAAAGAGCCTGCAAACATTTTGCCTGACTCACCGGGTATTTCTGCCAAAAATGAAGAGATAGCTACTGCAACTATTTCGCAACCAGTTCAAAGAACGAATAGTAAAAAGTTTTTGATTTATTCTTTATTCGCCATTATTTGCCTGTGCTTTTTAGTATGGTTTGGGTTGTTTTTTATTAATACACCTTCTAGTGAAAAGATTAAACAGATCACGGTTAATAAGGTAGCAAGCACGTGGAATATAGGCAGTGAGGTTCATCCTGAGATGTCCTCAGATAAACAATATTTAGCTTATACAAATGTTGAACCTGAAAATGACGTAATGCATGCATTTGTAAAACGACTATCTGATCAAAGGGAAGTTGAAATTACCTATCCTGGCTTTCAAGTATCCATTTTATCGTGGCAGTTAAATCAGCACTCTGTGTTGTTACAAGCGACCAACTTAAAGCAGCAAAAGTGTGAAATGGTTCTCGTTGATTTAAGCCAGTTTCCTGTTATAGGAGAGGCTACTTTAATTAAAAAGTGCGACCTTAGATACACAGGTTATGCGCAAGTAGACGAAAGTGGTGAGCATATTTATTACACCGAATATAAAAATGAGCATGAGGGTTCAGGTTTATATAAATATGATTTAGAACTTAAAAAAGAATTCATAGTGATCCCACCACCAGGCGTCATGTATGGTGTAATCATGCCTCGTTTATCTCATTCTGGTAGTAAAATAGCATATGTACTTAGCCAAAAGGGTAAGCCTTTTTCTGTATTTAGCTACAACTTTGAGACCCATGAAACCAAGCGGTTATTTAAAGCAAAGAAAAGCATAATTAGCTTCGCGTTTGACTGGCTTGCAGACGATAAAGGCGTGATTGTTTTTGAAGACTCTGAGCTTTCAACCATTGTGTTTGATGAAAATAATATTATTAAACGCACACTAACGGTTACCCCAGCAATTTCACCTTATTATATTGCAGTTCAATCTGCTAATAGCCTTTTTTACTCAGCAAATAAAACACAAGCATTTTCGTTAATTAAAGCGACTAATCTTTTTAGCGATGTTCCTGAGTATGAAGCACTCTACAAAAGTGATGAGGACGACTACATCATTGCAGAAGTCATTAATGAGAAAGGGCCAGCGCATATTTTTGTATCGGAGCGCTCTGGTAGCAGTCAGTTGTGGTTATCTCAAAATGGACTTACAAAGCAACTTAGTAACTTTACTTATGAAGGTAAATCTACCTTTGCTATTGGCGGACTAAGAGTATCGAGTAAGCAAGATCGTGTTTTATTAAGAGTTAATAGTGATATTGCATTTTTTGACGTTATGTCGAACAAGCTCTATACCATAGCTGAGTTTGAAGGGCGAAAAATACTAAGCTATGTATGGTCTAAAGATAATGAAAGTATAATTTATTTAGAGCGACGTGGTTCAGAAAATCTATTTGCTCAGTTTAATTTATTAACGCGAGACACAACTATATTAGAGGATGTTAAAGCCAACAAATTAATTTCAGGCGCTGACGGTACTAATTATGCAATTACTAATAATCAGTTAATTAAATTATCAAATAAACAGAGTTGGGAATTGCCTAAAGACGCGCGACAAGCACAACTTTTTGCCATTAATGGTAATTACCTTTACTACTCTGATGCAATTTCAAGAGTTGCAAGGCTTAATTTAGAAGATAAAACAGTAAAAGATGTGCACGTGGATTTTAAACCTATCGCATTTTTTATTAGTGATAACAATCAGATTTTCTTTACAGCATCAAAATATAAAGACATGCAAATAATACAGATAAGTTGGAACGACTAGGGCCTGTTTATCTTTCGAAGTTAAATTTGCAGCGGTGTGTTTTTTTTCTTTAATAGCATTTTCGATTTTGTCTAAATGAGAATTTTTTAACACAGGTAGCGACACATTTAGCCCCGCAAAATGATTAAGTATTATTGCGGATTGGTATTATGTTGATAAATGAAAAGTTAGAGTAAAAAAATAGCGAGAAGTGAGTCTTCTCGCCATTTTTAATTAAGTGTAATCTCGACGGTTAAATAACTTTAATGCCGATTGATTTGCCACAACTTAAAACCTCTATTTATTTAATAGAGGTTTTAAGTAATGCCCTGTATGTGAACGCTCACATTCGGCTACTTCTTCTGGTGTGCCTGCAATGAGTATTTCACCACCGCCAGCACCGCCTTCAGGTCCTAAATCGATAACCCAATCTGCAGTTTTAATTACATCGAGGTTGTGCTCAATAACAACAATTGTATTGCCGTGATCGCGCAGACGATGAAGTACAACAAGCAGCTGTTCAATGTCAGCAAAGTGTAAGCCTGTTGTTGGCTCATCTAATATGTAGAGCGTTTTACCAGTATCACGCTTTGATAGCTCGCGTGCTAATTTTACACGTTGCGCCTCACCACCAGAGAGAGTAGTAGCGGCTTGACCTAAACGAACATACGACAAACCAACGTCCATCAGCGTTTTAAGCTTACGCGCAATAGCCGGTATTTTATCAAAGTAGTCATGAGCGTCTTCAACAGTCATCTCAAGCACTTGGTGTATGTTTTTACCTTTGTATTGTACTTCGAGGGTTTCGCGGTTATAGCGTTTACTCTTACATACATCACACGGTACATACACATCAGGTAAAAAGTGCATTTCAACTTTAATTAAGCCGTCACCTTGGCAAGCTTCACAGCGTCCGCCTTTAACGTTAAAGCTAAAGCGACCTACTTTGTAGCCACGTGAGCGCGCTTCTTGTGTGCCTGCAAATAACTCACGAATGCCGGTAAATATACCTGTGTAGGTTGCCGGATTTGAACGCGGAGTACGACCAATTGGGCTTTGATCAATATCGATTACTTTATCAAAATGATCTAAACCGCTAATTGATTTATACGGTGCCGCTTCGGCTGTTGTTGCGCCGTTTAGCTCTGTATGAGCAAGTTTAAACAAAGTGTCGTTTATTAACGTTGATTTACCCGAGCCCGATACACCTGTCACACAGGTCATTAAACCAAATGGGATTTTTAAATCCACATTTTTAAGGTTATTACCCGTTGCGCCAAATAGCTCTAGCCATTTGTCGTTCGTTGGGTGACGTTCTTTTGGTATTTCTATTCTACGTACGCCTGATAAAAACTGGCCCGTAACAGACTCTTTGCTTGCTAAAATATCGTCGCGTGTTCCTTGAGCAATAATATGCCCACCATGAACACCCGCGCCTGGGCCAATATCAATAATATGGTCAGCGGCACGAATAGCATCTTCATCGTGCTCTACCACAATAACGGTGTTACCTAAGTCGCGTAAATGGACCAGTGTTTGTAGTAAGCGGTCGTTATCGCGCTGATGTAGCCCAATTGATGGCTCATCTAGTACGTACATTACACCTACAAGGCCTGCACCAATTTGGCTTGCTAAGCGAATACGCTGAGCTTCACCACCTGATAGTGTGTCGGCGCTGCGCTCAAGTGATAAGTAATTTAGGCCAACGTTAATTAAAAACGATAAACGGTCGCGAATTTCTTTTAGTATTTTTTCAGCTATTTGGCCTTTTTGTCCGGTTAGCGTTAACCCTTCAAAAAACTCCATAGCTTCACCAATACTCATGCACGTGATTGCAGGTAAGTTGGTTTTTCCAATAAATACATTTCGAGATTCTTCGCGTAAACGCGAGCCATTACAGCTAGGACATGCTTGGCTTGTTTGGTATTTAGCAAGTTCTTCTCGTACTGAGTTTGACTCGGTCTCGCGGTAGCGGCGATTCATGTTATTTAAAACGCCTTCAAACTCATGATTACGCGTAATTAAATCGCCACGGTCGTTACGGTAATTAAACGCAATTTTAGTGCTACCAGAGCCATCTAAAATAATTTTTTTCGAGTCGCTGTCTAAATCTTGATAAGGCACATCTAAATCAAAACTATAATGCTCAGCAACAGCTTGTAGCATTTGATAGTAATAAAAGCTGCGTTTATCCCAGCCTTTAATTGCACCGCCAGCAAGGCTTAACTCTGGGTTATGCACTACGCGATTAGGATCAAAATATTGACGTATACCTAAACCATCACAGGTTTGGCACGCACCAGCAGGGTTATTAAACGAAAACAAACGCGGTTCTAGCTCAGTCATTGCATAGCCACAAGTAGGGCAGGCAAAGTTTGCTGAGAATAGAATTTCTTCAGCGCTGCTATCATCCATGTATGCTACATGTGCAACGCCATTAGACATTTCAAGCGCGGTTTCAAACGATTCTGCTAAGCGTTGTTGTAAGCCATCTTTTACTTTAAATCTGTCTACAACAACTTCTATTGTATGTTTTTTATGAAGCTCAAGTGTTGGTGGATCAGACAAGTCACATACTTCACCGTCTATACGGGCGCGAATATAACCTTGGCTTGATAGCTGCTCTAATAACTTAACATGCTCACCTTTACGCTCTTTTACTATTGGCGCAAGCAGCATTAATTTACTGCCCTCAGGCAGTGCCAAAACAGTATCTACCATTTGACTAACGGTTTGCGCAGCAAGTGGTAAATCATGTGTAGGGCATCGTGGTTCGCCAACGCGGGCAAACATAAGTCGTAAATAATCGTAAATTTCGGTAATAGTACCCACAGTTGATCGTGGGTTATGAGACGTTGATTTTTGCTCAATAGAAATGGCAGGAGAGAGGCCTTCGATGTGATCTACATCAGGCTTTTCCATAAGCGATAAAAATTGTCTTGCATACGCAGAAAGTGATTCAACATACCGGCGTTGTCCTTCTGCATAAAGTGTATCAAATGCAAGTGATGACTTCCCCGAACCAGATAGACCAGTAATAACTATTAATTTATCACGTGGGATGGTTAGGCTGATGTCTTTTAAATTATGCGTACGGGCGCCTCGGACTTCAATGTTTTCCATGCTATCTCGTTTATTACCAAAATTATTTACTCAGTATCGCATAATACGAAGCAATATTAATCCTTGATCAATGAAAAATCCTTACTTATAGGCGATTAATTATTGCCAAGCTTATGGTAGAATCCCAACCTCAATTTTTCATAGAGTAAGATCACGCAGATAATGACCGCATCTTCACTTAATTCACGAGAAAAACGCGCCGCAGTATCGCTGGCGAGTGTGTTTGCATTTAGAATGCTCGGCTTGTTTATGCTGATGCCTGTATTGGCTATTTATGGACAATCGCTTGAAGGTTTTTCGCCTATTTGGATTGGTTTTGCCATTGGTGCGTATGGTTTAACGCAAGCCGTATTGCAAATACCTATGGGTCGATTATCCGATAAGATTGGTCGTAAAAAGGTTATTGTTGGTGGCTTAGTCGTATTTGCTATTGGCTCTGTAGTTGCTGCATTAGCTGACTCTATTCAAATGGTTACCGTAGGCCGCGCTCTACAAGGTATGGGCGCAATAGCCAGTGCGCTACTCGCGTTTGCTTCAGATTTAAGCCGCGATGAGCAACGACCAAAGGTAATGGCCGTTATTGGTATGAGCATAGGAATGAGCTTTGCCTTTGCTATGCTACTTGGGCCAATTGTCGCAGCTTCGTGGGGTATTGCGGGTGTATTTTGGTTGACTGCTATTTTAGCTGTTTTTGGTATATTTATAGTGACTATGCTAGTGCCAAATGCGGTAAATAAAGCGCCCAAAGGCGATACATTAGCAAGCTTTAGCGACATTAAAAAACTAATTAAGCACCCTCAGTTAGCACGATTAAATGCAGGTGTATTGCTATTACACTTAACGCTAACCACAATTTTTGTTGTACTGCCGAGTCAATTAATTAAAGATGGCTTAGTTGCCGACCATCACTGGTATCTATATATTCCAGTGCTATTTTTAGCATTTTTATTAATGGTACCAATAATGATTGTAGCCATTAAAAAAGAGAAAGAAAAACAAGCATTTATTGGCTCAGTAGCCTTGTTAACTATTAGTATGCTAGCAATGTCGGTATGGGTTAATAGTGTAGTAGGCATTGCTGTGTGTATGCTGCTTTATTTTGTGGCGTTTAACTTTTTAGAAGCCACTATGCCTGCGCTTGTATCGCGAATAGCACCTGCAAGCCAAAAAGGTTCAGCAATGGGTGGCTACTCATCTAGTCAGTTTTTAGGCGCCTTTTTAGGCGGTATGTTAGGTGGTTATGTAGCACAAACTACAACGACGCAAGCTGTGTTTGCGGCAGCGGCACTTGTTGGGTTAATATGGCTTATTATTGCGTGGAAAATGCAAGTCCCACCCAAAAGTAAAGTTATTAGTTTAATGACCAAATTAGATTCTGAAGAGCATGCTCAAACACTTGCTTCTCAGTTAGTTGCTTTACCAGGCGTAATAGAAGCAACTGTGGTTCGCGATGAAAGTCGCAGCTATTTAAAGATTAATGATAAAGAATTTGACCTAGACCAAGCACGTAAAGTAGCTGGTTTAATCTAACATTTATAGGAGATGGTTCCATGGCACGCGGTGTGAACAAAGTAATTTTGGTTGGTAATTTAGGGCAAGATCCTGAAGTTCGTTATATGCCTAACGGCAATGGTGTAGCAAATATTACCTTAGCAACTTCGGATAGCTATAAAGATAAAAACACTGGCCAAATGGTTGATAAAACTGAGTGGCATCGTGTTGTGTTCTTTGGCAAATTAGCTGAAATTGTTGGTGAATATTGTCGTAAAGGTTCACAAATTTATGTTGAAGGTAAACTTCAAACACGTAAGTGGACCGATCAACAAGGCCAAGAAAAATACACTACAGAAATAGTTGTAGATGGCTTTACTGGTCAAATGCAAATGTTAGGCGCACGTGGTGGCGATCAGCAAAGTGGTGGTTACCAAGGTAATCAGCCGCAAGGTGGACAACAAGGTGGTGGTTACCAAGGTAATCAGCCGCAAGGTGGTCAACAAAGCGGTGGTTACGGTCAAAATAACCAAGGCCAAGCTGCACAGCAAAGTGGCTATAATCCGCAGCAACAAGCCGCACCAGCAGCACAACCAAAACCGGCTCCAGCACCACAGCAGCAAAGTAATCAATATCAGCCGCAAGGTGGTTATGCACCACAGCAAAAAAGTGCACCACAACAGCAAGGTGGTTTCGCTCCTAAACCACAAAGTGCTCCGCAAGGTGGCGCATCAAACCCAATGGAACCAACCATTGATTTTGACGACGATATCCCTTTTTAGTGTCCCAACCTTTACAGTGTAAAGATGTATTATAGAAAAGCCCCGTGCATACGGGGCTTTTTTATACGAGTTGTGTAGTGAGGGCAACCCAGAACTATCAATGAATATCGTCATTAAGCAATAAAATGAAATAGTATTAGTAAACATGTTAAATTATGGTGATATTTACATTTTATTTAATTGATATATATATCGTTAACACTTACCATTAAAAGACTTTTACCTTGATTACACAATGAGAAACATGAAAACTAATATCTTATTTTTATTTCTTGTTTTTCAATTTGTGAGTCCAATTTCAAACGCTCAACCTTCTTCAAATGTTACTCATGTTTTATTTATAAATTCAACAAACCAAGATATGCCTTGGCACAAAAGTGTTGATTCTGGACTGCGTAAAAAACTTATAGAACGTTCTTTTAGTTATGAACTCTTCGTTGAAAATATGGATGTAAACCGATTCGATGAAGCAAATCAAAAACAGTTAATGAAGGACTACCTCAAACAAAAATATAAAAATAAGCACATCGATATCATTGTTACTCAGTCTCCTTCTGCTGCAGTACTTTTATCGCAATTAGATGACTTTTTTATAAATGCTGCAAGAATATATTTGGAACCAGGCGCTCAATTTAGTTTGCCTAAAAATACTAACGGAGCAGTAATCCAAGCTAAATTAGATTACGCGCAAGCAACAGCAAGCGCTGTTAATTTAATGAAGCCTAAAAAATTAATCGTTATATTAGATACAAAAAACGATATTGGGATGAGCTTTTATCGAGGGCTATTTTCGGTTATTAACCGTGACTTTTCGTATTTAGGCGTAGAGAAGTGGTTTGATCTTTCAATGCCAGAGCTGCTAACTAAAGTAAAAAATGCGCCAGATGATTCAATTATATTGTTTACTCCCATTTTCAGGCATTACGATAATAAATCCCTTAGCCCTTATCAGCTCGTAGAGCAATTAGCTAAAGCAAGTTCTGCGCCCGTTTTTAGTTATTGGGAGGTACTATTAGGCTCAGGTGTTGTTGGTGGGTATGTGTTGTCGGGTGAAAAAATAGGTGAACGTATTGCCGAATCGATAATTTTAT
Organism: Pseudoalteromonas sp. NZS71_1; assembly: GCF_015864305.1. Classification (NCBI taxonomy): domain Bacteria; kingdom Pseudomonadati; phylum Pseudomonadota; class Gammaproteobacteria; order Alteromonadales; family Pseudoalteromonadaceae; genus Pseudoalteromonas; species Pseudoalteromonas sp. NZS71_1. The sequence goes on from NZ_JADYXM010000007.1 coordinate 103,897, forward strand.
ACAATGAAAATAAAAGTTTAAGTGAAATCAGTGGTGAAGGGCTAAGTGTTTACGCTTATGACTGGCGTCAATTAAACAAGTTCGATATAGCTCCACAAAGCTTGCCAGAAAAGTCTATTATATCCTATTACGAGCCAACCTATTTTGAGCAAAATAATACATTAATTTACAGCGCTACTGCGATTATTTTTATTCTTAGCAGCTTTTTAGTTTTCGTATTGTTTTTAAATCAACGGCGAATTCAACTTTTAAAAGAGCTTGATGAAGAAAAGCAAAGATTAGAGTCTCGCGTTGATCAGCGTACTGAAGAACTGTTGCAAGCCAAAGAAGAGGCCGAAAAGCTGACATCCGCTAAGTCTGAATTTTTAGCAAATATGAGTCATGAAATTAGAACTCCTATGAGTGGGATTATTGGCTTAACCAACATTTTGCTCGAAAAAGGTTTGCCTGGGGAATATGAGCATTATTTAAATAAAATTAAATATTCTTCAGATCAACTCCTTGTAGTTATTAACGATATTTTAGACTTTTCAAAAATTGAGTCTGGAAATATTAACCTTGAGGAATTTCCTTTTTCTGTAAATTCGGTTGTTGACTACATCAAAGCAACTTTTGATGAGCTAGCTCAAAGCAAAGGGATCACATTTGATATTGTCATTGGTAAAGAGGTTAAACTCGATTTAATAGGTGATGTAGTTCGAATAAACCAAGTACTGCTAAATTTATGCTCTAACGCAATTAAATTTACTACACAGGGCTTTGTATCGGTATTAATAGAATCAAAAAGATCGTTAGCCGATCCTAAGAGCGTTTGTTTGTATTTCATTGTTAAGGATTCCGGTATTGGGATTGCCGAGCAAAGCCTTGCCGATTTATTTGAATCTTTTACTCAAGCCGACAGCTCTACAACCAGGAAGTTTGGCGGCACAGGTTTAGGTTTAACTATAAGTAAGCGTTTATGCCAATCGATGGGTGGGGATATAACGGTAAAAAGTACTCAAGGTGTAGGTAGTGAATTTATAGCTTCGATTAAGGTGAAATTGAATAACCAAGCGTTGATTGATAACACTCCCGACCTAACTTTTACTGATTCGTTCGAGGTATTAATTGTAGATGATAATGAAGATGATCTTAAGGTAATTGAAAATCAGCTAACGGCTATGGGGCTAGTATGTACGGCCTGTCAATCTGCTAAACAAGCTATTGATATTATTGAACACAGTAAAGATAAATTTAAAGTTATTATTGTCGACTGGGCAATGCCATCAATGAGTAGCGAAGCTTTTTTAATACGCATTTTCAATATTAATCCTCAACTTTATAACAACACGATTGTACTTATAATGAGTGACGAAAGTTTACTTAATAATGCAGCCAAAAAAGTAAGTATAAAAACTATTTTGCAGAAACCTGTATACACGAGTGTTTTGTATGAGGCGATTGAAAGTAAAGTAGTAGGCCCTCTTAATGAAGTGCCTATAGTAAACACCGTAAGTGAAGCGTCGCTGACAGGTATAAAAATATTGGTTGTGGAAGATAACTCGATCAATAAACTAATCGTTACAAACATACTAGAGAAGGCTGATGCTCAAATTTACTTGGTCGACAATGGATTAGAATGTATTCAAGCCGTGAAATTACAATTGTACGATATTATTTTGATGGATATTCATATGCCTATTATGGACGGGGTTGAGGCGAGTAAAATTATTCGTAGCGATAGTGACAAAGCAATCGCAAATATTCCAATAATTGCTTTAACAGCTAATGTTATGAAAGATGATATTACACGATACTTATCCATTGGCATGAACGCCCATGTTGCAAAGCCTATTAAAGCGCAAAATCTACGTGAAACTATAATCCGCTGTTTAAATAAATAGCTGAGCCATTAAAGTGATTTAATAATTATCCATATTAAGTACCTATCGTAATATTGTCCGCTGGCTTGAGCCTATTTTGGATAACTTAAAAAGACAATTCATAAAATAGAATCTGGCCACCGGTTGCTATATGAAGTCTCATACATTCTTTTCCCCATATGTTTATTTCAGCAAAGGTTGAATTATCAATGTCAGACGTTAGTGAGTTAGGCACCATAAACAAAGCACATCGCTTCGCTGTACACACTACAAACAAAACGCGCTTAAGCTTGAGGATTCAATTTAATCTATTTATAAAATAAAGGGCATAGTTGTTTGTTTTTGTAAGTTCTCGTTTATCTGAGTGTTTTTTGTTTAGAGCTATTAATAAACGTTTAAACTTAGTTTACAGCCTTGTACTTCTATAGATATTGAACAACACTTTAGTTAATAATTTAACGAGTGGCAAGCTATGCAAAAGAGTAAAATCTGGCTTTTAAAGTACTTCAAAGGTATCTCTTTTGTCTTATTTTTAATGATACTTATTAGTTTTAATTTCGTTCTAAATGATGCATTACATCAAAAAGTTCATGCTTCTGGGCAGCAGTTCGTTAAACACGTTTACGAGCTGAATTTATCTCCTTCTATAAACAATGAAGTGTTGGCCGCATTAGCTAAAAGTGAAGGTTTTGTGTTGGAGGTGCCAAAGCCTGCAGAGCATTTTAGGCATTTAGTGAATATAGAGCGCGAAGTTTTTTCTTACAAAACATTAAGTTTGAGCCTCTATCACTATCCTGCTTGGGTAGCACAAAGTTACTTATTTATATTGCTAAACTTGATCATATTAGGCGCCGCTGGCTGGTCTTATCGTTGGTGGGGCTTATTGAATGTAAGCCGTAGAATTACACCCAAAAATACAATGATACAACCTACTAAAACTATTAAACAAAATAAAATACGATTAATTAAACAAGTAAAAAAATGCGAATTAAGTTCTTTGTATGGGGTTAATAGAGCATCACATAGCTTATTTTTACTCATTGAATGTGACTTTGATAAGAAAACCGATAAAGAAGCTATTTTTAAAGTGTTAATCACTAGAAAATTGACTGAATTTAAAGATGTGTCGGTAAAAATACTAAATTCCAGTTACTTGGCCGTCACCTTGCCACATATACCTACTCCCGAGTTAGACAGCTACGTTGAAAAGCTCCATCAGAGCGTGTTTTTACTATGCCAAAATTATCAAAAAAGTATGACTCATAAAAATATTAAAATAGGTGCGTGCGACTATCGATTAGGCGCAGATAAAATTGCGGTTTATCAGTTAGCAAAATCAGCACTTATGCTATCGCAAAACAGCTCAGTACAGCACTCTCACCGCTTAGCGTTAAATTACTGCCAAGAAAAACCACTTTCTAGTAAGCAAGTTATCGAAAATATTAAAAAGAACAAATTTATATTATTCTTCCAGCCTTTATTTGAGCTCTCTAGCGGGGAAATTTTAGAACATGAAGCTCTTATCAGAGTTAGGCATAGCCAACTTGGTTTACTAGCTGCTCGTTATTTTATTAATCAGGTTTATAGTAATCAAGACGCTTTAATATTAGATAAAGCAGTAATAACACAAGTTAAAAAGCTAATGCTGAGTGAATCTTCGGCCTTAACAGTTAGTGTAAATCTACACCCTAAAAATTGGTTTAATAATGTATTTTGGGAATGGTTACCTAGTCAAATAGCAGAGCTTAAATTAAGTGCTAAATTACAATTTGAAATAAGTGAGGCTGAGTTTTTTACTCATAGAGAATCGATAACTAATGCACTTGATGTAATTAAAAAAAACCGTTCACAAATTGTGATTGATAATGTAAAAAGTAGTGAGAAAGTAGCTGTATTAACTGATTATAACCAAGTATGCGGGCTTAAATTATCATACGAACTAATTCATTTATTAAATGAAAAAACTCAAAATCAAAGGCAAATAAAAAAGATAGTCGAAGCCGCAAACCTTTTAAATTTACCTGTATATGCCGTTGGCGTAGAGACTCAAAAAGAGTTGTTTACGCTTGCCAAATTGGGAGTGGTGGGAGCTCAAGGGTTTTACTTTTCAGAGCCACTTCAAGAGTTTACGCAAGCGGTATTTAATTAAATTAACCCTCTATATTTAAGTCCATTCAAGCCCTGAAGCCCGCCAGTATGAACAGCTATAATTTTACTCCCAGATGGGAAATAATCTTGCTCAATAAGTTGCCATAATGCATACATCATTTTTCCACTATAAATAGGCTCAAGCGGTAAATTATAAGTGCGGCCCATATCTTGGCAAAACTGCCATAACTCAGGTGAAAACTTACCATAGCCACCACCATGAAACTCTGTGAGTAACTGCCAGTTGTTTTGATTATTAGCTTTAGCGCTCAGCTTTTTTATTTCTTCATTTAAATAATTAGCTTGTTTTAATACTGCTACACCAATCACTTGTGTTGTTGAAGCACTGCCCTCTATTAATCCAGCAAGCGTGCCACCACTACCGGTAGGGCACACTAAGTAGTTATGCTCAGGTAAGCTTTGCACTAACTCTTTACATCCTAATAAGGCGTGCTCGTTTGTACCACCTTCGGGAATAATATAAGCATTTGGAAAGCGCTCTTGCAGAGCATTAAGGTAATCGGTGTCGTGGCGTTTTCGATACTCTATACGATTAACTACATGTAGGTTCATACCACAATGTTTTGCAAATTGGATTGTTGGATTGTTGTTATCCAGTTCAGGTCCGCGAATAATCGCGCGAGTTTTTATATTAAATTCTTTTCCGGCAGCTGCGCAGGCGTGAATATGGTTTGAAAACGCACCACCAAAAGTCAGAAGTTCTGTTTTATTTATCTTTTGCATGTACGCTAAATTATATTTTAATTTACGCCATTTATTGCCACTTATTAGCGGATGGAGCAAATCATCACGTTTTATACCTAAATAAATATTTCTCTTTTTTAGAAACGAGCTATGTATTTGTTGAATATAGTTATTTTCATCTGTTTTGAATGTTTCATGCATTTTTTTGGTTTTCAATTTGGCAAAGTAGTTAAAATGTACGACACTTATTTCATACACAATTAACAATAGTAGCTATATGAAAGAAAAGCTGTTTTCATGGTTAAATCGTAGTTTAGATCCAAATACAGCTATTGGTGTTGCAACTTACGCAGATACTGTTAACGCAGTATGTTTAAAAAAACAACGCGACCAATGGATGGTTCACAGTTCTCACAGTGTAAATGTGTCTGAGCAAACCGATTATACCGCTGCAATTGTTGCTTGTACAAATGAGGTTTCTACTGATATTTGTGCAGTTAATTTAGTCATACCGCACTACTTTTATCAAATAGTGCAAATGGATAAACCAAACCTTAGTGATGAAGAAATCATTCAGTCACTCCCTTGGACTACAAAAGACTTAGTTGATATAGCACCTGAAAACATAGTTGCTGACTTTATTGATTACCCAATAACTTTACCAATGCAAAGCAGCAAAATGAATGTATTTATTACGAATAAGCTGCAACTACTTCCGTTTATAGACAGTTTTGAACAAACTAAACCTGTTTTGCGTGCAATGACCTCTGAAGAAATGGTTTTAGTTACCTTGTTTGGCTCATACAAAGAGGCGCATATGCTGATTGTGCAACATGCTAATCATGAACCTCGAATCTTAATTATTCGTGATGGGCAATTAGTATTAGCTAGGCGATTAAATGGTTTTTTAGGTATTTCAGATAAGGATCAAAATCAAGAATTGGTAGAAGCGTTAGGATTAGAAATTCAGCGTTCTATGGACTTTTTTGAAAGCCAGCTCAAGCAACCACCAATCCGCAGCATTCAGTTACAGTGCGATGATTTATCTTCATTAACTCTTAGAGCCGGGCTTGCAGAGTTTTTACAAGTAAAAGTTGTAGATTTTGAGCCTAACTTAGAATTAGCGCAGCAATTAGAGCCAAATTTTTATTATGCGCTTGGGGCAGCCTATCAATTAACAGATCCTGAGTCTGTGCTATGAAAACCCGGATTAACTTTTATCAAAAAACCTTACGCGTACGGCGAGACCCAGTCCCTTTGTCTGGAATGATTACGTTGTGGTTAGGTGCGCTATTAATTATTGCAATCACGTGGGCTTTTTACAGTTATAAAACATATTCTAGTGAGCTTGATTTAGAACAAAATAGGCAATACCTCAAACAAGGAAAAGCTCAGTTAGAAGTTGTAAAACAGCAGTTAGCAGAGAAACAAAATAAAACACTCTTTATTAATGAGCTAAAAACACTTCAGCAAGAGGTTTTGCACAAGCAGCAAATATTTAGCTATTTAGAGCAAAGTTCAGATCAGTCTGCAACCGATTACGCTCAGGTAATGCACGATTTAGCGAAGTATCATGAACCTAATATTTGGCTGACCCACATTAAGTTTATAGGGCAAAGTGTGACGCTTCAAGGTCAAACATCGCAATCAAAATTCTTACCAATTTGGTTTGATAATTTAAAACAGTCGCCATTTTTTATTGATAAAGAGTTTTCAGTTTTAGAGTTATCTACGCAAGCAGGTGTGAGTGAATTTAATGTAGCGACAGACCTTAGTGATGAGGGCGATAAACCATGAGCCAAACAATAAGTAGCCAGAATAATAAAAATAAAGGTTGGCCATTATGGGTCAAATACCAAGCTCAGTTTGCATCGCTGCAAAAACGTGAGAAGTATTCCACCTTATTTGTTGGTTTGTTTATAGTGATTTACCTCGGTCTCTGGTTCGTTATTTTTCCACAGCAAGATGAAGTTGCCAACATACGTTCAAAGCACAATACAACGCTGCAAGAGTTACAGCAGATAAATGCGCAACTCTCCATGTTAAACCAAGCACTAAACTACGACTACACTAAGGTTTTACGCGGTCAAATTGCACAAACCAGAGATGAATTAGCCGAAATAAATAATCAACTTAATAGTTTTAGCCAAGGCTTTGTAGCTGCTAAAAATGTACCTGCCGTTTTAAAAGATTTGCTCGTAGATAGTAGCGACGTAAAAGTGAGTAGCTTTAATGTAAAACCAGCACGGGCTATCGATGTAGAAAAACTAGGTGAACATGATACGCAAACATTATTTTTTGAGCATCAGATGGTAGTTACTTTGCAAGGTAGCTACTTTAGCTTACAAAAATATTTAGCCGCATTAAAAAATAATCAAGATAAGTTATTAATACAAGAGTTTAGTTATCAGGTACTAGAGTACCCTCAGGCTGAATTAACTTTACAAATTGCTACAGTGAGCGCTAATGAAAAATTTATCGCGTTATAGTATTTGTACTTTGGCTTTTTACATTATTGCGCCGAGTGCGCTTGCGCAACTTCGCGATCCGACTCAGCCAAATATGTTTGTGAGTAACAATAGTCCAGTTAAGCAAAGTACAGAACTTAAATTGCAATCTATTATTAAAAACAGTACAGCATTTAAGGCCATTATTTCAGGCCATATTTATCGAGTTGGTGATGCTGTAGATGATTTTCGGGTGCTAAGCATTAACTCAAAACAGGTTGTGTTAGCAAATGATGATAAACAAATAAAATTAGAATTATATGACTATGAAATTAAAAAATAATTTATCTCATCCGTGGCTTGTTCTTCTATTGTTACCTACATTTTTAACTGCGTGCCATAGCTTTAAACCAGGCAAAGAGGTTAAAAACCATATAGAGCAAGAGTTATCTGAAAGACCTACAGAGCCTAAAGTAATTGCGCCTTTACAAATGCCAAGCGAACTTACACAAAGCTTATTGTCATCTATAAATAATGAGCAAACTATAAGTGATGATTTATCTATCAAGCGTTTTGATGTCGCAGCAAATGATGTCGAAATAGGCGCTTTTTTTGCAGGCTTAACAGACGATACCCCTTTTAGTGTTGCTGTGCATCCTGAGGTAAATGGCACAATTAATTTAAATCTTAAAAGCGTTACGTTTAATGAAGTCATTAATGTTATTAAGCGTATGTATCCTTTAGATATTGTTAATGAAGGACGAATTGTACAAGTACTACCAGCCAAAATGCGCACAGAAACAATACCTGTAAATTATTTAATGATGCAACGCCATGGTCAGTCTACAGTGAGTGTTGTTGCTGGTGGGGTTAGTCAATTTGCACAAAGTGGCAGTGGTTCGAGTGGTTCAAGTTCAGGTAATAGTAACCAGCAAAATAGTGAATTTGGCGGCGATAATCAAAGCTTAGATTTAAATGGTTCTCGAATCCAAACAATTAATAAAAACGATTTTTGGAAGGAATTAGAAGTTGCCCTTAAGTCTTTAATTGGCGCAAGCGATGGGCGCTATGTTGTTGCAAGCCCACAAGCTAGTTTGGTAACCGTAAATGCATTACCAAGCGAAATTAGTCAGCTAAAAGAGTTTTTACGTCAAAGCCAAGAAAACCTGCAACGCCAAGTTATTCTAGAAGCGAAAATAATAGAAGTAACCTTAAAAGATGAGTACCAACAAGGGGTCAACTGGGAGCGCATAGCCAGTGGTTTAGAAGGCGGTATTTCGTTTGCTACAACAGCGGGTTCTACAATTAGTAATAGCATTTCGGCTGCCATTGGCGGAGCGTCATCGCTGACAATTCAAAAAGGTGACTTTAACGGGGTTATTAATTTGCTAGAAACCCAAGGTGATGTGCAAATGTTATCTAACCCTCGCGTTACGGCTACAAACAACCAAAAAGCAGTTATAAAAGTAGGGCAAGACGAATACTTTGTTACTAATGTATCAAGTACGACGGTAACAGGTACTGCTACAACTACTTCGCCTGAGATTGATTTAACGCCGTTCTTTTCTGGTATTGCGCTTGATGTAACGCCGCAAATTGACAAGTACGGCTCAGTCATTTTGCATGTTCACCCTTCAGTAACTGAAACAGAAGAGCAGCTAAAAGTAATTACTTTAGACGATCAACGTTTTGAGTTACCTCTAGCGCAAAGCAACATTCGAGAGTCAGATACCGTTATTCGCGCTCAAAGTGGCGAAATAGTGGTTATTGGTGGTTTGATGCAAACGTCAACACAGGATGAAGAATCAAAAACACCCGTACTGGGTGATATCCCCATATTTGGCAACTTATTCAAAAGTATTCGTAAACGCCAAGAGAAAAAAGAACTAATTATTTTAATCAAACCAACCGTTGTTATGCCCGATACTTGGAAAAAACAACAAGGTGAAAGCCGTCAGCTTTTAAAAACATGGTATGAAAACTAACTATGTATTTAAGCTTTTTTAATTTAAGTGAAATGCCTTTCACGTTAACCCCTAACACACAATTTTTTTGTGCACTTGAGCCGCACCACGAAGCGATGCAAGTGCTAACAACAGCCATTGAAATGGGTGAGGGGTTTATTAAAGTCACCGGTGAAGTTGGGACAGGTAAAACGTTGCTTTGTAGGAAGCTATTAAACCAACTTGAGCCAGATTACATTGTGGCTTATTTACCTAACTCTTATTTAAGCCCTGAAGAGCTTAGATGGGCGATTGCAATTGAGCTGGGTATGGATGTAGATAAAGCATTGGACCAACAAGCACTAGGGCAGCTTATAAATCATCACTTACTCGACTTACAAGAAGATAATGAGCGCGTAGTGCTTTTGATTGATGAGGCGCAATGCTTGAGTTGGGAGACTCTAGAGGCGTTGAGATTATTTACTAACTTAGAAACAGAAAGCGAAAAGTTGATTCAAGTTGTGTTATTTGGGCAACCTGAACTTGATGAAAAACTGGCAAACAATAAAGTAAGGCAGTTACGCCAACGTATCAGTTTTTCGTATAAATTAAGGGCGATGACTGGCGCTGAGGTTGTTTATTATATTAATCATCGCTTACAAGTTGCAGGATTTAATAGGCCTCCTTTATTTAATAATAGTATGGGGCTTAAGATTGCCAGAGCAAGCCGTGGAATTCCTAGGTTAGTTAATATTTTATGCCACAAAGCACTATTACAAGCTTACGGTGAAGGGTTAAATACAATAACAAATCGCCATATTCAGCTTGCCATAAAAGATACCGAAGACTGCGCAAAATATCGAACCGGTCAATATTGGAGCTACAGCGCGTTAATGTTTAGTGTTTTAGCTATTGCTGCCATATGGGTATGGAGGCAGTGGTTATGAGCGTTATAAATAATATGCTTAAAAATATTGAGCAACGTGAAGCTAAACAAGTGAATATTCAAGAAGGTATAAGCGTAAAGCCAATATATGATGTAAAAAACATTGTATTTAAAGCCGCAATTTTACTTATTATGCTAAGTGTCATTTTTTTAGCATACCTGTATTTACCGACCGCCGACAAAAAAGAAACTCAACGTGAATCTGTGCTACCACAGCAAAAAATGGTCGCGGTTTTGAGCTCTAATTTATCTGATTCTCAAGATGAAAAAAGCACTGTAGAGCCTTTAGTTGAGCAAGAAGTTGTGAAGAAGGCTGTGCAAGTTGAGCAAATAAAACCAGAAGTGAATGATTTAGCTGAATCCAAGTTGAGTGAAGCAACATTACTGGTTTCTCAGCCAACGGCTGAGCCGGTTGTAATTGCCGAGGTTAAACAAAGCCCTGCACTAGCTAAAGATAATATGTTAGTGGCTAGCAAAGTTATTGTCAGCAAGCCAAAAACTACTTCAGTGACTAAAACTAAGCCACAAAATACTATGATCAAAAGCGCAGCAGAAACTAAGTCACCACAGGCTTTATTGGTCGAGCAATTAGCAGCAGCTAAACAGGCAATACAGTTTGGCTTATACAACGAAGCTATTAGTGATTTAAACATTATTTTAGCGCAATCGCCTTTACATGTTGAGGCCCGAAACTTACTGGCTGCAACTTACTTTAAACAACAAGATATAAATTCTGCGCAACAGGTTTTGCAATCAGGTATTCGCCAAAACCCTAACGTACTTGAATGGCGTGTAATGCTAAGCAAAATACTCATTATGCAACAACAGTATGAAGGGGTATTACTGCTTTTAAGTGATGAATTTGAATCCCAGGCGAATCTTGATTTTTGGGTGCTGCAAGGTACTGCTGCGCAAAGTGCGAGTAAGCACCATAAAGCACTTGAAAGCTTTAAACATCTTACACAGCTCCAGCCTAGTCAAGCCAAGTGGTGGCTTGCACTTGCAACCTCAAAAGATGCACTAGGAGAGTACCTCGATGCTAAACAGCTTTATAAAGTAGCTCTAGATTTAGGTGGGTTAAATACCGCTATGACCCAGCATGCATTACAGCGTTTAGTTGCACTAAAGGAGGCCGTATGAGACCTAGTTTAAAAATGCGCTTAGGCGATTTACTTGTCCACGAACACATGATCACCGAAGTGCAACTAAGTGAAGCATTAAATGTTCAAGCGGCGACTGGTCGTAAATTAGGTTCCACACTTATTACCCTTGAGTTTATTAGTGAACCACAATTATTACGCTTTTTAGCGCAGCAATTACAGGTACCTTTTTTAGATATATCACAGCGAAAAATATCACACGATGTATCTAAGCTTTTATCTGAGGTATATGCGCGTCGTTACAGAGCACTAGTAATCGAAGACAATGGTGACTCTGTTTTGGTCGGGATGAGCGATCCTGCTGATTTAAGGGGGCTTGATCAACTTGCGACTATGCTTGCTCCTAAACGAATAGATTTAGCTGTTGTACAAGAAAGCCAAATCATGGCTGCATTTGATAACGTATATCGTCGTACAGATGAAATTACCAACTTTGCAGCACAACTCCATGAAGAATACCAAGACGTAGAAGAGTTTGATTTAAACTCTTTAGGTGATGAGACATCTGATGCAACCGTCGTAAAGTTACTGCAATCAATATTTGAGGATGCTGTGCAAGTTCGCGCATCTGATATTCATATTGAGCCAGATGAAGGTTTGCTTCGCATTCGTCAACGTGTAGATGGAATATTACAAGAGCACACTCTTAACCAAGTAAAAATAGCATCGGCACTAGTGCTACGTTTAAAGCTTATGTCGGGATTAGATATATCTGAAAAACGCCTTCCTCAAGATGGCCGGTTTAATATAAAAGTGCGCAGTCATAGTATTGATGTTCGCTTATCTACCATGCCGGTCCAGCATGGTGAATCAGTTGTAATGCGGCTGCTTGATCAATCCGCAGGATTACTATCGTTAGATGAAACGGGTATGCCTGTACACATATTAAAACGTGTGCGCAGCATTATAAAACGTCCACATGGCATGGTTTTAGTTACCGGGCCAACAGGCTCGGGTAAAACAACCACACTTTATGGTGCATTAAGTGAGTTAAACCAACAAGAAAGTAAAATTATTACCGTAGAGGATCCCGTTGAGTATCGTATTGGCCGTATTAACCAGGTACAAATAAATAATAAAATAGGGCTAAGTTTTGCCAGTATTTTACGGACCGCTCTAAGGCAAGATCCTGACATCATAATGGTTGGCGAAATGCGTGACCAAGAAACCGTAGATATTGGATTAAGGGCCGCTTTAACAGGCCACCTCGTACTATCAACGTTACATACCAATGATGCAATTACTAGTGCTATGCGTTTAATCGACATGGGCGCACCAGCCTATTTAGTTGCAAGTTCACTGCGCGCGATTATTGCTCAGCGATTAGTAAGACGAGTATGTAATGACTGCAGAGTACCGTACTTGCCAGATCGCCAAGAATTAAGTTGGTTAAAATATTTAGGCGAAGAGATTACAGATGCTCAATTTTCTAAAGGGCAAGGTTGCACCGCATGTAATCACAGTGGCTATAAAGGACGTGTAGGTATTTTTGAGTTACTCGAAATGGATGATGCGATGATGGATGCATTACGGGTTAACGACACACAAGGTTTTGCAAAGGCAGCTAAAAATAGTGCTAACTTTTCACCACTTTCAACAATGGCACTAAATTACGCTAAGCAAGGTATTACCTCTTTAGATGAAGTATTTAAAGTGGCTGAATATATCCCAGAAATAGTAGGGGATATTGATGCAACTATATAGCTATAAAGCGAAAGACAGCAAAGGTGTATTGGTAAAAGGCCAATTAGAAGCAAGTAACCAAGCTGGCGTAGCTGATAGTTTAATGAAGCGTCAATTTATACCAATATCAATTTCTTTAGTTGAAACAAAAAATAATATTAAAATTTTTGATAATTTATTTGTCGAAAAAATAACACTAGACGACATGATTATGTTTTCTAGGCAAATGTATTCGCTATTAAAAGCAGGTATTCCAATTATACGAGCAATGATTGGGCTAGCAGATACAACACAAAATAAAGAATTTAAAAATGTATTGATGGAAGTTACTCGGCAGCTTGAACAAGGCCGTGACTTATCCAGTGCGATGGCGATACATAATGAAGTGTTTAGCCGATTAACAGTGTCAATGGTAATGGTTGGTGAAGGTTCTGGCCGATTAGAAGATGCATTTTATCAACTCGCTATTTACTTTGAAAAAGAACAGGAAACTCGCAAACGAATAAAAGCAGCTATGCGCTACCCTACTTTTGTTATTTTGGCTCTTGTGGCAGCTATGGTTATTTTAAATATTTTTGTAATTCCTACCTTTGCGAGCATGTTTGCCAAATTCGATGCCGAATTGCCGTTAATGACTCAAATATTAATTGGTACTAGCAGCTTTTTTGTTAATTACTGGTGGTTATTGTTGGTAATGGGTATTGGAGCGGTATTTGCGTGGAAGCGTTATTTAAATACAGATGCCGGGCGCTTCAAGTGGGATCAATATAAATTAAAAATTCCATTTATTGGCGATATTTTAAAACGCACATTGCTTGCGCGCTACAGCCAAAGTCTAGCTATGGTATTGCGCTCTGGCGTACCTATGACCACGGGGTTATCGCTAACAGCGCATGCCGTAGATAATAGCTATATGGAAAAAGCGATTATTACTATGCGCCAAGATATAGAAAAAGGCGATAGCTTACTTAGAGCCTCAAAAAGTTCTGAGCTGTTTTCTCAGCTTGTATTACAGATGGTCGCTGTAGGTGAAGAAACCGGTCGGGTTGATGAGTTACTTCAAGAAGCAGCTGATTATTATGAGCGTGAAGTTGATTATGACTTACGAAGCTTAACAGCCAAAATAGAACCTATTTTAACTGTGTTCGTTGCCATTATGGTGCTGATTTTAGCGTTGGGTATTTTTATGCCTATGTGGAACATGATGTCGGCAATTAAAGGGAATTAAGGTGAACACAACCATAGCTTACTCAAAAGGTTTCTCATTATTTGAGTTAGTTATTGTTGTTATTTTACTGGCAGTAATTTTGAGTTTTGCTATACCTCAATATATAGGTATTAAAAATCAAACGCATAATGCAAGCGTAGATGCTATTGCGGGTAGTTTTTCATCGGCTGTTGGCATGGTTAGAGGTCAATGGGAGTTAGAAGGGAGACCAAATAGTCAGTCAAATATAACATTCGTTAATTATGGAGGAGTGATAGTTGCTGTTGATGGATCGTTAGGTACACCAACGGGTGATGGAACAGAAAAAAAAGATACTCGCGCAGAGTCTATAAATGCTCATAAATGCCGCCAAGTATTAAATGTAATTTTACAAGATGCACCAAGCAGTACCTTAAGTAGTGAAATATCGATAATAAAAAGTGTAAGTTTTTTAGTTAGGTACAATGCAGAAAGTACGCAATGCGTCTACTATTTAACTCATACCATTGATATTAAAAGTATACCTACCAATACGGGTGAAATATCAGGTTTAACAGGTTTTTCATACTTTGCTAAAACAGGCAAAGTAAAAATATTTAAAAACTAAGTAATTTAAAAGAGGCTTATTTATGAAAACGCAATCGTTAAAAAGTTTACCAATAAATAAACAAGCAGGTTTTACACTTGTTGAATTGATCATCGTAATTGTTATTTTAGGCATTTTAGCTGTTACTGCAGCACCTCGTTTTTTAAACTTGCAAGGTGATGCAAATGCTTCAACACTCGAAGGCTTACAAGGCTCTATTCGCAGCGGTATGAATATCGTAAACGGCAAGTCTATTATTGCTAGTGATCACAAAAAGGCAACGGCTACAGTTACTGTAGATACTGGTGTACCAGTACCTACTGTTTATGGTTACCCAGCAGCAACACTTGCTGCATTTGAAGCATTTTTAGATGTTAGCTTTGCTCCATCTACAGCACCAGACACAGATGACTTTAATATTGATGCGACAACAACAGGAACAGTTATTATATACCCTAATAGTTACATTGCTGATGATGAGTGCAGAATTGAATACATACAAGCAACTGCAACTACAGGGCCTGTTGTAGTAACGGCTCCTACAATTAATATTTTTACTGATGAATGTTAATTAATATTAAATGATAAGCAGTAGTAGGCAACGATTGCGTGGCTTCACACTCATTGAGTTAATTATTACTCTAGTGATATTGGGAATACTGTCGGTAACGGCAGTTCCCAAATTTCTGGGCAGCTCAACAGAAGATGCATACTCATATCGAGACCGTACATTAAATGCACTTAGAACAGTGCAGCTACGTGCAATGCAAAATACAGCGACAACAAGTTGCCATACTCTTTATATTACCTCCACACTTATTGCTCCCCCCACACCCGATACATGTACCGGTGGAGCCGATGCTAATAACACCGATCATTTAGTGGTACAAATAAACACGCAAAGAAGTGATATAGCATTTAGTGCTTTAGATAGTAACGCGAATATATTTACCCAAATTAGTTTTGATCCTTTAGGTAAATCAAATCAAACCTGCACTTCGCAGTGTCGAATAGATGTTGGATTAGCTGGCGTATGCATAAGTGGTGAAGGGCTTATATATGCGTGCCCTTAAAGTAAAAGGTTTTACTCTAATAGAGCTTATTATTGGCATAGTCATGTTTGCTATTGCATTAAGCATTATTACCGCGCTCATTGCCCCGCAAGCAAAAAAAAGTGCAGAGCCAATTATTGCTTTAAGAGCCTCTGAATTTGGTCAATCACTAATGAACGAAATTCAAAGTAAATCGTTTGATGAGCGCAGCGATAGAAGTGCACCTTTTAGGCGTTGCGGCGAAACAACCTTAGGTGCAGAGCCTTGTACCGCAGAGGGCAATTTAGGCGTCGATAGCTTAGGGGCAGACCTAGAAACCCGAACCAGTTATAACGATGTAGATGACTATATTGCACTGTCTAACCAGCCTATTACTAATAGCTTAGGTGAGGTGTTAAGTGAGTACAGCGACTTTAATTTAGTTGTTACTGTTGAGTACGATAGCGACTTTAACGAATTGACCATCAACGATGGCACAACCTTTAAGCGTATTACTATTGAAGTAACATCACCTTTAGGTGGTGTTTACGGCTTTAGTGCATATAAAGGGAATTACTAATGCAAAGAGCTAAATACCAAAATGCATTTACACTTATAGAATTGTTACTTGTCATGGTTATTATTGGTATTTTAGCCGTAAGTGCATTTTCATTTATTGGTGCTGGGGTCAGTATTTACTCACAAGGTGTTGAACGTCAAGAAGCAGTAGCCCAGGCCCGCTTTTTAATAACGCGACTTAGTAAAGAGCTTCGCCACGCTACGCCTAATTCATTAAGGCTTTCTTGCGATAACAGCACTAGCGGGGCCTGTAGTGCTCAGCAGTGTTTAGAATTTACGCCGTTTTTATCGGCCACTCACTATACAAATTACCTACCTACCGTAGCGCCTTTTAATGTTAGCGCTGTTGATTTTGAACTTAATAATTTAACGCAGCCGCAAGCTGGAGATTGGGCAACTATTTACCCATTAAGCAGTGCTGATATATACGATGAAAACAATAATAAGCGCTTGCAAGTATCAGCATTTAATAGTTCAGCGAGCGAAATTGATGAGTGGCAATTTAGCAAAGCATTTGCCCAAGAGTCGCCGAGTAAACGCCTTTATTTACTTTCAGAACCTGTAAGTTTTTGCGTTGAAGGGCAGTATTTATATAGATATACCAATTACGGTTTTACTGTTAATCAATTAGATGCCGTGAGCTTACAAATAAGCAGTGGTGTTAAACGTGATTTATTAGGTATTTACATTGCCAATAATTTAGCGAGCGATTTATTTTTTACTCTTGATGCGCTCTCCCTACAAAGAAACGCTGTGCTTAATGTGAATGCGCAAATGCAATTTAACGATACTGAAGTAATGAACTTTAACTATGAGGTACATATTCCTAATGTACCTTAAAAAAAATCCTCACGGAAAAGCCTTACCCAGTAAACAAAAAGGGAACTTAATAATTGTTTCTTTAGTAATTATTGTTGCTTTATTAGCACTAGGATTAGCATTAGTTAAAGTGCTTTCTGGTGCATCTCAACAAAATACGATTGAGTATTATGGGGCTCGCGCTTTTATGGCAGCACAAAGCGGCCTAGAAAGTGGTTTAACGCAACTATTTCCAACAAATCGCTCAGTTCAGAGCTGTACATCAGTTACTACTGATTTAACCTTCCAAACTGCATATTTAGCTAACTGTAAAGTAGTGGTGAGTTGCGATGAATATATAGACTTACCTGATAGCAGTACAACCAACGGGCTTGTGAATATATATTACTTACAAAGCAGTGCAACGTGCGCCGCAATTGATTGCCCTGCAGGGAGTAGCTGCAGAAAAGATTATTGGCAAACACAAAGAACGCTCAGTGTGGAGGCTAAAACTTTACCATGATGAAAAATGCATTGGTCATTACATTTTTTAGCTGCGTGTTACTTTGTAATTACGCAAATGCAGTGCCTCCAAAAATCGAAGGCCGTTATATAGAACTGCAAGATACATATACATCGCCTGTTTGGACAAAAGTTAATTTTCAACAGCAATATATAACGCCTCCTGCTGTTTTTATGCTCTCAACAAACCAAGGCGGAAACCCTGCAATAATAAGAATACGTAATATAACCACAACTAGCTTTGAGGCCTTACCGCTTGAACCTTCAGGAGAGGATGGTGGACATATTAGTATGGGGGCGCACTATTTAGCTATTGAGTATGGTGTGCATCAATTTCCAGACGGCACAATTATGGAAGTAGGTAATACTGATCTATTGCTCGAATTACAGTATGGCTCTAAGTCTGGCTTTGCTCCATTAACACCTAAAGGCTATAAGCCTTTAACATTTGCTGAACCGTTTACTCAAAGGCCAAACTTTTTCCATTCGTTACAAACACTCAATAGCATAGACAGCAATCCACCTTCTGAGGCATTAATTCCGTTTTTAACAGTTGCAGTAGAAAGTAATTCTCTATCTGCCAGCGGCGTTAATATTGCTTTAGAAGCATCTGAAACAGCACTTGGGCTCATAAAAACCGAAACTGTTGCCTATATGGCTGTAGAGCCCGGAAGTAACCGCACATTTTCTGACGATAATGGCGTTGAGGTATCGTGGGAAACTTTTTTCACAGGCTTTGAAGTTGACGGCTGGAGCAATGGCTGTAATTACTTTAGTTTTACTAATAACTTTAGTGTGGCTCCGTTAGTTGTAGCAAGTAAAAACTCACGCCAAGAAGATGATGGCGGGTGGCTACGCAGCTGTAACCTGCGAACTGACAGGTTAGGGCTAGTTGTTGACGAAGATCGTGATGGCGATAACGAGCGCCGTCACGTAAACGAGGAAGCATCAATACTCGCCATGACCAGTACCTTTGTATTTAATGGTGATATTTTAGATTGTGATACGCTATTTCCAGGCGCTATTTCTACTTATAACAATGGTGAAGTGCAGCTGGTGCAGGGAGTAGAAATAACCGATGGTAATGCGCAGTTTGTCACCACCACAAGTTTAATTTCTACAGCGCTGACAAGCCCTCCTTTGTGTAATGGTCAGGCGTGTGTTGCTGGTGGTTATAACTCTTTAGAGCCTAATCAAGCGGCGCAGGTGCCAACGGTTACAAATGATGGTAGCTCAACAGGGCCCGTACCTACGTCTTTAGCTGGCGACTATTATTACGATGAGTTGCAGTTAAGTATGCTGGAAACACAATACAGAGTAACAGCGCCTACACGTATTTTTTTAAAAGACACAACCTCACTTCTATCAACTTCATTTTTGAATATAGGTAAAACAAATATAGTAGTAGAAACTGGCGCGTACTTGGCTATTTATGTGGATGGTGCGGTTGCTATTGCAGCCGATGCAAATATTGCGGGCTATATTGTTGCCACTGGTGAGGTAAGAATCGCTCAAAATGTAACGTATCAGGGATCAATTACATCGGCTACTCAAATTATTACCGAAGGGAGCTCAACGTTTGACGCTCTACCAGTACCCGAAAGTATCCCTGGTTTTTGTGGTATTTATACACCAGAAACACTGGATCATTATCGTTTAACAATAAGCGATAACAAAGGTCTAACGTGTGAAGCTAAAGAAATGACACTAACAGCCTGCGCTAATGATGCCTGCGATTTATTATTTGCTGAGCCGTCTAGTTTAAACCTTTCTCCAGATAATAGTGGTCAGCAAAGTTGGGTTACGGGGGAGAATATTAATTTTACAGGATCAGCGGTTGTCGAATTTGCTAAACGCACCACAGGCAGTGTTACATTTGGATATAACACTGCTGATCCTTCTGCACCTCTTCGTTGTTATATCGGTGGTAATAATGTTGGTTTGAGTGGCTGTAAAGTTACGTTTTCTGATGCTGGATTTATTTTTAATAACGAAACCGATGGTAATACTACAATTCCTACTCAGTTATCAGCAAAGCCTTCAAATACTGGATTTAATGCAAAAGCGCTATCTATTCAAGCGGTAAAAACAAATACCACTACGGGCGTATGCGAAGCTGCATTTCCCGCTGGTGGCGATGTAAGCTTAGATTTATCGTATATATGCAGTACTGGTGCAAGTTGCTCCGATACGGTTTCACTTAGTAACAACAATAATACCTTTGCGGTCGAGCAAGCAGCTAAATCGTTCACGCTAAACTTTGATAGTGATTCTAAAGCCCCGATTGTTATAAATTATCCCGATGCAGGAAAGTTGAGTTTAAATGTAAAAACCAACTTAATTTTAGATCCAATTACTAACCTGTCAGTAAATCTAACAGGTAGTTCAAATGAATATGTTGTAAAGCCATTTGGATTAGCGATGGAGGTTGCAAGTGATGGTTATGCAGCAGACGCTGATGGGAGCTTATTTAGATTAACGGGCGAAGCATTTGATTTAAAAATGAATGCGGTGCAGTGGCAAACAGGGCAAGACACTAACAACGATGGTTTCCCAGACAACTACAGCAATATTACAAATAACACCATTGCCAAGCATTTTATTACAGAGCAACCACTTGTAGAGGCATTACTTAAAGCGCCTACGCCAGGCATTCAAGGTACGCTTGAAGCTATGAGTACTGTTGCCTTTAATAACACAGGTAGTTTGAGTGAATCTATATCGCAATATAATTACGACCAAGTTGGCATCATTGATTTAACAGCAGGCCTTCAAGATGCCGATTATTTTGGTGCGGGAGATGTAAAAGGTGAGCTATATAACGTTGGTCGTTTTGCACCTTCGCAGTTTCAGGTAGTGGGGGTTCAAGCTGCCGCGCAATGCACGCAATACGGCAGTAATTTAACTTACCTTGATCAACCTTTTGAACTTGGCTTTACAGTACAAGCACAAAATCAAAATGGTGAGCTAATGGCTAATTATAAAGCGGGCTTTGATAAATCAAGTGTAGACGTTAATGCCGAAAATAATGAAGTAGGTAACTATGTACCTGCAACTAATTTTACTAGCCGCTTAGTAAACCTAGGAAATAACAACTGGGGAGATACAAGCGATGGTCAATGGCAAATGAGCCAACTCAACACGACACTTAAAAGATTAGGTGTAGGGCAAGCAGACGGACCGTTCGCTATGGTGAGCTTAATGGCAACGCTTTCTAACATAGAAGGAGCAACACTCATTGATGCAAATGATAAACCTAATACACAAACAGCATGCTCGGGTGGTTGTAATAGCGTACGACTAAATGCATTACCGATAGAGTTTAGGTTTGGACGTTTAGTCCTTGGCAATAACGCAGGCTCCGATCTCGACCCTTTACTTATTCCTATGCAGGCTCAGTATTACAACGGCAGTGGATTTGTAAATAACACTGAAGATAATTGTAGTGTATTTGATCATACCCAAATCACTCAAATATCACCTAGCAGCCCACAATTAACCTATAAATATGGGACTGGTGTATCTGGCCAGCTAGAAGCGGGAGTGTATCCGGCAGATAACGGTATTTATGCACAGCCAAATGGTTTGGGTGAATTTACCTTAGAATATAATACTTATGATTGGTTAAAGTGGGATTGGCAGGGCGATGGAACACAGCTTGATCCTCGTACTATTTTACAATTTGGACGCTTTAGAGGAAATGATCGGGTTATTTACTGGCGTGAAACACGCGAATAGTTGTAAACTAATATAATAATTGAACAAAGCTTGTGTTTTGTGCTGCAAGTACATAGCATAAGGCTTTAATTATAAAAAATAATAACGACCAAATAATTGCCGCTTTTTGGGACTGGAATATATGCGAATTACTCCTTTATCTCTGTTAATTTCAGCTAGTTTGTTAGCTAGTAGTGCATTTGCACAAGACACAGCTACAGTGACTGGAATTGACTCAGAGATTAGTGTTAAACAGACAGAATACGATAACTCGACAAGAATACTTGAAAAACATCTTAAAGAAGAAAGTCAGTTACAAAATCAATTAGAGCTACTTCGTTCTCGTTCTACAGAGCTAGATAAAGAAAAAAACCAAGCGCTCGATGCGATGAACGAAATGTACCGTCGTTTAATTGACGATCCCACTATTAATATTAGTGCGGCTCAATCACGCTATCAAAAAGCGGTGATTGATCATAAGCAAAATAAAGATGACATTTCTATGCAGTTGGCGGCAATTGCATCCCACCGTAAAGATATAGAACAAATTCGTGTTGCTAAGCATACGCTTTTAAATACATTAGAAAGTTTAAAAGAGCAGTTAACTACAGCCCGCGTAGAGCGTTTACGTAACGAGTTTACACGTGAAGGTACGCTTGAGGTTAACCACACTATTAACTGTAAGCGAACAGAAACGCTAGCAGCATGTGAGCAACGCGGTCAGCAAATGGGTCTACAAAAAGCAACTAAACGCTTTGTTGATCAAATTTTTGCAAATCTAACAGAAGAGCGCATTGTTGAGCCAAAACGCAATTTGGCGGGCGCTCAAGTACAAATATTAAGTAGCCATGTAGTTAACAGTGCATTTAGCGGCCAAGGTAATTACAACGTTAACTTAAGCGTAACTATGCGCGGCGAAGTTAATAGCAGCCGTTTATGTAGCTTATTAAGCATAGATAACCGCTATTGTTCTGAGTACGGCACGCCACTTACGGCTGCTTATCAACCAGCGTATAACAATACATTTACTGATAGTCAGTTAACATTCAGTAATAGCGCGGATAATAGCAACACAGTGTCGGTTTCTCGTTTAAATGAGCAGCCAGTACGTGATTATTCAGTTAAACCTGCATCGGTGAAAAAAGATTACCCTTCTATCCTTAATAAGAAGAAGGATCAATCGGTAGAGCTAACATTACGATCAAACGTATACGACGATGAAGTGTTTATCGATGGTGTAAGCTTTGGCTCAACACGCTTGATTACACGTTTACCGCCGGGCATTCATAACATTGAAATACGTAAACTTGGTTATAAACCTTATCAAGCACGTGTTGATTTGAATAAAGCGCAAACAATTAATGCAAATTTAGTAAAAAAGCCTAAGTCGATTGCTGCACCGGCCTATACTCGAGAGCAACCAGAAGTAACAACACGCCAGGTTAGTGAAAACGTTAATGTATTAAATGCAAACGTTGAAACGCCGGTTGTCGTTATTCCTGCAGGCAAATTTAAAATGGGCGATATTAACGGCAATGGTTTAGC
Source organism: Pseudoalteromonas sp. NZS71_1 (assembly GCF_015864305.1). Lineage (NCBI taxonomy): Bacteria > Pseudomonadati > Pseudomonadota > Gammaproteobacteria > Alteromonadales > Pseudoalteromonadaceae > Pseudoalteromonas > Pseudoalteromonas sp. NZS71_1. Next base: position 126,776 of record NZ_JADYXM010000007.1, read on the forward strand.
TAATGAACGTCCAGTAATTGAAAAAGTAATAGCAAATTCTTTCGCTATGCAAAGTAAAGAAGTAACCGTGGGTGCCTACGAAAAGTTTGTAGCAAATACAGGTTATAAAACTCAAGCGGAAAAAAATAAAGGGTGTGCGTATTATTTAAATGGCGAACCAGTATGGGAAGCAAATTTAAATTGGCGTAATCCTGGTTTTGAGCAAGGCAGTGACTTTCCTGCTGTATGTTTAACTTATAACGATGCAAAAGCTTATGCTGAGTGGTTATCTGGTCAAACAGGACAGCAATTTCGTTTACCTAACGAAGTTGAGTGGGAATACGCAGCACGCGCAGGAACTGAAACAGAATACCCTTGGGGTAACGAAATTGGTAAAAACCTAGCTAACTGTGGTTGGTGTGGTAGTGAATGGTCAAACAGACGTGCATCACCAGTAGGTTCTTTTTCTCCAAATGCATTTGGATTATACGATACCGTAGGCAATGTATGGGAATGGACCGATAAAGAATCAGGTGAGTCTGATGTAGCAGTAAGAGGCGGAGCGTGGAACTTTGCACCAAGCCTTGCTCGTGCATCTACGCGTTTAATTTTAGCGCCTGATTTTAGATCTAACTACATTGGTTTTCGCTTAGTTCGCGAACGATAAAACTCAATTAAGGAAGCTTTGCTTCCTTTTTTCACAAATTCACAAAGGCGCTGCGCTTTATATTGCTCATATAGTTGAGCATGTTAAAGTGAGGCAGCTAATATAAGAACGTATTTCAAAGGTCATCCAGCCTCATGTTTAAAAAACTCCGTGGTATTTTTTCTAACGATCTATCGATCGACTTGGGTACAGCCAATACCCTAATTTATGTAAAAGACGAAGGCATTGTATTAAATGAACCTTCTGTTGTTGCTATCCGCCAAGAGCGTGCTGGTGGACCTAAAAGTGTTGCATCTGTAGGTACAGAAGCAAAGCTTATGTTAGGTCGTACACCGGGTAATATAAAAGCGATTCGTCCAATGAAAGACGGTGTTATTGCTGACTTTTTTGTAACAGAAAAAATGTTACAACACTTCATTAAACAAGTGCATAACAATAACTTTATGCGTCCAAGTCCGCGTGTACTAATTTGTGTACCGTGTGGTGCTACTCAAGTAGAAAAACGTGCAATACGTGAATCTGCAATGGGTGCAGGTGCTCGTGAAGTTTACTTAATTGAAGAACCAATGGCAGCAGCTATTGGCGCAGGCTTACCAGTATCAGAAGCAACAGGTTCTATGGTTGTTGATATTGGTGGTGGTACAACTGAAGTTGCTATTATTTCACTTAACGGCGTTGTTTACTCATCATCTGTTCGTATTGGTGGTGATAAGTTTGACGAAGCTATCATTAATTATGTACGCCGTAACTTTGGTAGCTTAATTGGTGAAGCGACAGCTGAAAATATTAAGCATCAAATTGGCTCTGCGTTTAAAACTGATGAGCCAATCGAAATTGAAGTGCGCGGTCGTAACCTTGCTGAAGGTGTTCCGCGTTCATTTACACTTAACTCACACGAAATCCTAGAAGCTCTACAAGAGCCATTAATGGGTATTGTGAGTGCAGTAATGGTTGCGCTTGAGCAATCACCACCAGAGCTGGCATCAGATATTTCTGCACACGGTATGGTACTTACTGGCGGTGGCGCATTGTTAAAAGATTTAGACCGTTTATTAATGGAAGAAACGGGTATTCCGGTTGTTGTTGCTGATGATCCACTTACATGTGTTGCACGTGGTGGTGGTAAAGCATTGGAAATGATTGATGTTCATGGTGGTGACGTTTTTAGTTACGACTAATGAAATTAATGTTTGGACGCACAGTCTCTTTGCAACTGCGACTTTTTGTCGCAGTGCTTTTGAGTATCGCACTCATTGTTGGAGACAGATATACGCAAGGTGGTACCGTTGTTCGTACCAGCCTCAATACCTTAGTTAGCCCACTAATTTATGTTGCTAATTTACCCTACGAATTATTTAGCTTAAGTGCTAAAAGCCTGCATACGCGAGAGCAACTTCTTACTGAAAACGAAGCGCTGAAAAAAAAGCAAATGCTACAAAGCGAGCAACTTCAGCAGTATCAATTTCTAGCCAGAGAAAACCAAAAACTACGCGCCTTATTAGGCTCATCTGCAAAGCAATCAAATCGTAAAATTATTGCTCAAGTACTTTCTGTGCATTCAAACCCGTATAGCCATCAAGTTGTTATAAATCGTGGTACCACCGATGGACTTAGTGAAAGCCAAGCCGTAATTGATGAGATGGGTGTAGTAGGGCAATTAACTAAAGTAGGGTCAACTACGTCACGCGTATTACTCATGACCGACACTACGCATGCCACACCTGTGCGTATACTGCGTAACGATGTACGAACGGTTGTTGAGGGCATAGGTAAAATTAACGTCGTTAAGCTCTCTCACGTTCCGCACAGCTTAGATGTGCGAATTGGCGATGTACTTGTTACATCAGGATTAGGTGGCACATTCCCAGAGGGATACCCGGTGGCTGTAGTAACCGAAATAAACCGTGATGAAGGCCGCCCGTTTGCACAAGTTTTTGCAGAACCGATTGCGCAATTAGATCGCATTCGTTTGCTGGTTATTTTATGGCGTAATCAACAGGAGCAAATCAGCGATGATTAATCGTTATTCATTGTTAATTGCGCTAAGCATCTTTTTTGCGTTAATAATGGCATTAATGCCGCTCCCTTTTTCGTTTGAACCATTTAGACCTGACTGGGTTTTACTTGTACTTATGTATTGGTCGTTGGCAGTACCGCATCGTTTAAATATTGGTACTGCTTGGGTTGTTGGTTTATTAATAGATTTAGCATCTGGCTCACCGTTAGGTGTGAACTCGCTTACATTTTCAATATGTATATTTGTAACCGCGAGCAACTTTCAAAAAATTCGTAACTTTTCGCTTTGGCAACAGAGCTTATTAATTGGTTTGTTTTTAACGCTGTATCATTTAATGCAGTTTTGGCTAAATCACTTTTTGTTAGGGGTTTACTTTAATCCACAGTATTTATGGCCAGTAGCAACCGGAATGGTTAGTTGGTTTTGGGTGTTTTTACTACTTCGTAAATATCGCAGACATTTTAGGATCAGGTAATGACTACCGCAGTATATTTGGCATCAGCCTCTCCCCGTCGTAAAGAGTTATTAAGCCAATTAGGTGTCGAATTTACACAATTTAGTGTTGATGCAGATGAAAGCCCACTTCCAAACGAGCAACCTAGAGCACTTGTTGAGCGTTTAGCTCGCTTGAAAGCCCAAAGCGGTGTAGAGCTTGGATATACTGATCGCCCTGTACTTGGTAGTGATACCGTGGTTGTTATCGATAATGAATCACTGGGTAAACCTCGTGATAAAAACGATTTTATACACACATTAAAACGTTTATCAGGTAACACACATCAAGTACTTACCGCAGTTGCATTTGCGACGCAAAATGATGTGCTTAGCTGTGTTGTAAGCACAGATGTCACCTTTAAAACTTTAACTGATGAAGAAATAAATACCTACTGGGATTCTAATGAGCCACAAGATAAAGCCGGTGGCTACGGTATCCAAGGTTTAGGTGGTCGCTTTGTAACTCACATTGCGGGTAGCTATTTTTCTGTTGTAGGCTTACCTTTATATGAAACCGAACAATTATTAAAAACATTCTTAAGAAGGTAACATGAGTACAGAATTACTGATCAATGTCACACCGAGCGAAAGCCGTGTTGCCCTAATAGAAAACGGTGTACTGCAAGAAATACAGCTAGAGCGAATTGGTAATCTAGGTATTGTAGGCAATATTTACCTAGGAAAAATAAGCCGTGTACTTCCGGGTATGCAGGCTGCTTTTGTTGATATCGGCCTTGAAAAAGCGGCATTTTTACATGCATCCGATATTGTAAATAGTGCCTCTATTGTTGAAGGCGTAGACGACGTACCAATAAAAAAAGTACAAGACATTAGAGAGTTAGTTCGTCAAGGCCAATACATTATGGTGCAAGTGGTAAAAGATCCGCTAGGCACTAAAGGCGCAAGACTCACCACAGATATAACTATTCCTTCTCGCTATTTAGTGTTTATGCCAGATGCGACCCATGTAGGGGTTAGTCAGCGTATTGAAACTGAAGAAGAGCGCTCACGCCTTAAAAAAATAGTCGCAGAATATGGCGATGAAAATGGCAGCTTTATTGTACGTACAGCAGCCGAAGGCGCTAGCGAAGCAGAATTACGACACGATGCCGGTTTTTTAAGAAAACTGTGGGAAAAAATTACAGCTCGTCGCAAAAAAACCAGTAAGGCCAGCATCCTTCACGAAGATTTAACGCTTGCCTTTAGAACCCTACGTGACTATGTAGGCGAAGATATGGAACGCATTCGCGTTGACTCTAAACTTACTCATGAAGAGCTAAAGTTATTTACTGAAGAGTTTGTTCCACAACTGTCTCAAGTACTCGAATACTATCCAGGTGAGCGACCTATATTTGATTTGTTTGACGTTGAAAACGAAATTCAAAAAGCACTACATCGTAAAGTCACACTAAAATCTGGTGGTTATATAATTATTGACCAAACAGAAGCAATGACGACTGTTGATGTTAATACTGGTGCATTTGTGGGACATCGTAATTTAGAAGAAACAATTTTTAATACCAACGTAGAAGCAACCTCTGCAATTGCTCGCCAGCTTAGGCTGCGTAATTTAGGCGGTATTATCATTATCGACTTTATAGATATGGTAAGTGAGGATCATAAGCGCCGAGTATTACATTCACTTGAATCAGCACTCGCAAAAGATCGCACTAAAACAAATATCAATGGGCTTTCAGCACTCGGGCTTGTTGAAATGACGCGTAAACGTACACGCGAAAGCTTAGAACATATTTTATGTGATGTATGCCCGGCGTGTTCTGGTCGTGGATCGCAAAAAACAGTTGAAACAGTGTGCTACGAAATACTGCGTGAAATAGTACGCGTTAATCGAGCATACGCTGCCGATAAGTTTATGGTATATGCAGCGCCAGCTGTAAGTGAAGCCTTACTAAACGACGAGTATCATAACCTTGCCGAGCTTGAACTATTTATTGGTAAGCAAGTCAATATTCAAACAGAGAGCTTATACAGCCAAGAACAGTTTGATGTGGTAATGATGTAATGAAAGCAAAAGCGGTCTGTTTTTTTTGTTTTAGAAAGTTATGGCAAACCTGCGCCATAATTTTGGTATTACTGGCCGTTATTGTTTCAATTTTAAAATATACCCTCCCGTATGCAAACGAATACAAAGGTAATATAGAAAGCTATTTACACGAAAAGTTTGAAATAAGCTTATCTATTGGTGAAATATCAGCAAGTTGGCAGGGTAGTGGTCCTGCATTAGTACTAGAGAATTTATCGTTTAAAGATAACGAAACTGCACCAATATCACTCACCATTGCTAAAACCAGCTTAGAGCTAAACTTATGGGAAAGCTTAAAAGCACTGCAACTTAGATCTAATTATTTTGTTATTAATGGTTTTCATACCAGTGTAAATATCACCAACTTATTTAAAAACGGTGACAACGACGAAGTCTCTTTTGAGCAAAAAGAGCTAATTGAAGAACTGTTTTTGGGTAAAACGGGTCATTTTGCAATAGAAAATTCCAGTATTAACTTTGTTCTAGAAGACGGTAAAGAGCGTAAGTTACTCCTCAAAAATATTGTTTGGCAAAATGAAGATGAGCAGCATCTTGGTAGTGGGAGCTTAGCATTGCCGGGTATTTCGGTCGGTGATTTTGATGCGCGCATAGCACTTACTGGCGATACCCTAGAGCAAGTTGCGGGCGACATTTATGTGCAGGCTAATAAGGTCGATGTATCTAACTGGTTAGCGCAATATATAAATACGCAAAAGCAACAACTGCATAGCGATATTAATTTACAAGCGTGGCTAAAACTAGATAAAGGTTTTGTAAGCGATATAAAAATGCAGTGGCTACCAAGCTTTGTGCGTTGGCAGCGAGAAGAGCAAAGCCAACAAGTTAGCTTGAGTGAAGGTGGATTCCATCTATATCCCGAGCAAAATAGCTGGCACTTAAAAAGCACCGGTTTAACATTTAATAGTAACGATAAAGCATGGCCAAGTTTAGAGTTTGAAGCTCAACTAGGGGCGAAAAATGAAGTGTGGCTCCATCAAGTTGATTTTGAATTACTTAGTAACCTAGCAGGGCTAAGTAATTTTGATGCACTTGAACCATTTTTAGAGCGCCAACCTAGCGGGCAAATAGATCACGCTTATTTAAATTTTTCTAATGCACAGCAATGGCAATTATGGTTTGAGGCTGACAATATTGGTTGGCAAGAATTAAGATCGGTACCTGCAGCACAAGGACTTAGAGTAAATGGTTTACTTAATCAAAGTAGTGGTCGAATAAATTTATTTGGCGAAAATGGCACATTAGTTACAGGCGAAAGCTTTAGTAACGACATAAATTATAATCAGCTAAATGTAGAGCTAGATTTAGCTAAGCGAGATGATGGCTGGCATATAAGTAGTGACAATATATGGTTTGATAATGATGAAGTTACTCTTGCTGCAGAATTACAAATTAGTCTAACAGATGATCCTCGATTAGATCTTTACGCTGAAGCCTTCGCCCCAGATGCCAAAATTGCAGGTCATTATTTCCCATTAAAAGCAATGAGCCCTGAGCTCGTTAGCTATTTAAATGGGGCAATTAAAGGCGGAGAAGTATCTAAAGCACAAGTCTTATTTGCAGGTTCTTTATCGGGCTTTCCATTCACCGATGGCAGTGGCCAGTTTGGTGTATTAGCGCAAATAGACAACGCAACCTATGAGTTTGATCCTGATTGGCCTTTGGTCACCAATGCCGACGTACAGCTACATTTTGATAATGAGCGTATGGACATATATAGCCAGCAAGGTAAGTTGGTTAATTTAGATATTGGTAATAGTGTACAGGTAAGCATTGCAGATTTAATGCATGCTGATGAACTTATTGTGCAAATTGATAAAAAAGCACAAATGGAAAAGTTACATGATTTTTTTGCAGCGACACCTATTGCCAAACCTCTTGCTGAAATTTTTAAAGTTGTGCAGGGCAAAGGCGAAGCCGATGCCAGTATTGAGCTTTTAGTAGGCTCAAAATTTAAAGGTGGAGCCAGTGTTAGCGGCAAGGTTAATTTAAATGACTTGCCAGTATTTATAGCAACACCAGGTATTGAGTTTAAAAACTTAACTGGCGAACTTAATTTTAAAAACGACAATATCACACTTAAAAATGCGACTGCGAAATGGTTGGGCATGCCGCTAACTATTAATTACAGCAGTAAAAGTGATGCAAAAAATTACCAAGCAAACATAGATATAAACGCCAAAATTGACGCCGATACACTAATAGATAGTGGACAAGGTATATTAAAAAATTATTTAAGCGGGCAAAGTGATGTTGATATTGGCTTAGTACTTAATTTTGAAGAACAAGGTTTTAATTACCGTGCACAGGTAAACTCAGAACTACTTGGTTTAACAAGTAATCTACCTGCACCTTATAATAAAAATAGTGAACAAGTGTGGGCGCTTGATGCAATAGTACAAGGTGATGACATTTCTAATCTCATTACAGCAAACGCTAATCAACAGTTTTACTTTAATGCTATTTTAGAAAATGGTAAATCACAGTTTAGCAATGTCCATTTTGTGCTCGGAAAACAAGATTTAGGATTAAACCAAAAAGATTTAAGCGTAAATATAAATCTAGAACAGAGTGAATTAGTGCCTTGGTTTGATCTGATTGATCAAATAATTAAAGCGGGTAAAGCAAACCCAGATCAAGAATCAAAAGGGATTATGCCACCGCTTAATGAGGTGGTCGCAAATATAGGTTTACTTGATGCGAGTAACATCATTTTTAATGATTTTGAAATGCGTTTAGCACCATCAAAAGACGATTTATACCTAAAGCTAAATGCTAAAGAACTTAGAGCTGGGGTTTTTATTCCTACATCACAGCCTAGCCAGCCCATACGAATTAATGCCGATTACTTAAGGCTTAATTTTGCACCGCACAATGAGCAAGCACTTGAAATAACAGATGTACTTCCTGAGAAAGACTTGAGCTGGCTTACTAAAATACCTGCTATTGAGTTTGAATGTAGTGATTGCAAAATTGACCGCTACCAACTTGATAAAGTGAGTGCGTCATTATTAGGTGATGGAGAGCGTTTATCAATATCAGAACTTGTAGTCGATAAAGGCGATCATGTACTGCGCACTAAAGGGCAGTGGCAAAATGGATTAACAACGCTAAGTGGCGAGCTTAAAAGTGATGACATAGGCGCACTGTTTGGTGAGTTTGATATAACCTCCGCGATTAAAGATTCAAAAGCCGATCTAAATTATGATCTTACTTGGCAAGCAGCACCTTATGATTTTGATGTGAAAAGTTTAAGTGGCGAGATAGCTTGGGATTTAGGAGAAGGTCACTTAACTGAAGTTAGCGATGGCGGGGCACGCGTATTTTCGTTACTGAGCCTTGATTCATTAGTACGCAAGCTGAAACTTGATTTTAGAGATGTATTTTCAAAGGGCTTTTTTTATAACAGCATGCAAGGCACTATGCAGTTAGAAAACGGTATTGCTTACACTAAAGATACCAAAATGGACGGCGTACCCGCCGATTTAACCATTAAAGGTTATGCAAATTTAAACACGCTTGATATAGATTATGATCTTGCTGTAGCGCCGCAGGTAACCTCGAGTATTCCGGTTATAGTTGCATGGATGGTAAACCCAGTAACAGGGCTTGCTGCCTTAGCAATTGATAAAGTTATTCATTCTGCGCGCGTCATCTCAGAGATCAACTTTAAAGTAACGGGTAAAATGAACGATCCTATTGTTCAAGAACTCGACAGAAAAAGTCGTGAAGTTACGCTTCCTCAAGCTGCGCAAAATCAGCCACAAGCATCAGTCGATTTAAAACTTAAAGATGCTCAAGTAACAGTAACGCAATGAACAAAACAGCAAGCATAAGCACACCCACAATAGTTGCCCTACAAATGTGTTCAGGGCTAAACCCTGATGACAACATAGCAAGCTTAAAGCGCGCACTTAAAACCCTCCCCGCAACAAGACCATTACTTGTTTGTTTGCCTGAGGCTTTTTTAGTGTTTAGTAAAAGCGGCAACGACACGTTACGTGTTGCTAAGCAAGTTGAGCGATACAAACTACAACTTAGTGAATTGTGCCAACACCATAATATTTGGTTAAATGCAGGGACAATGCCTGAGCCATTTAACGAACATAAATATTATGCAGCATCGCACTTATATAATAATCAAGGCGAGCTGGTTGCAACGTATAACAAAATACATTTATTTGATGTAAACGTAGATGATCAAACAGGTAGCTATCGAGAGTCAGATTTTACCCAAGCAGGTAGCGATGTGGTTGTTGTTGATTCTCCCTTTGGTAAAATAGGCTTAACAGTATGTTATGATCTGCGCTTTAGTGGCTTATTCAACGAACTAGTACGCCAAGGCGCCGATATTATTTTAGTACCCAGTGCATTTACAGTCGTCACAGGACAAGCGCATTGGCAGCCATTATTAGCAGCTCGCGCAATAGAAACACAATGTTATGTAGTTGCAGCAGCTCAGTACGGTACACATGAAAATGGCCGACAAACATATGGCCACAGTATTATTATTTCACCTTGGGGAAGTATCCTGAGTGAATTGCCAACAGGCACCGGTTTTATAAGCTGCAACGCAGATTTAGACCAGTTACAAAAAATTAGACGAGATATGCCCGTGCAGTCTCATCAACGATTTAGAGAGCATTTATTATGAATTCGGTTGAACAGCATTTACTACACGACAGCCAGCTAAATAGAGAAGAGCTCGAAAAAACGCTCGCTTACATACATCAGCATAAAGTGGATTACGCCGATTTATATTTTCAATCAAGCCACCACGAATCATGGGTGCTTGAAGACGGCTTAGTTAAAGAAGGCTCTTATAACGTTGAACGTGGCGTTGGTGTACGTGCTGTAAGCGGCGAAAAAACAGGATTTTCTTACTCTGATGCAATCAACCTCGAAGCGCTTAATAAAGCGGCTACAGCGGCTCGTAGCATTGCAGATGCTGGCGAAGATAGAGCGATTAAAGTATTTAGTGATGTTAAAGCTAAAGAGCAGTTTGCACCGCATCAGCCAATTTCGAGTATGAGCGATACCGACAAGGTGAGTTTATTACGCGAACTTGAAAACTATATTCGTGAACTAGCACCCGATGCAGAGCAAGTAATTAGTTCAATGTCGGCGGTATACGAAGAAGTATTAATCGCAGCAAGTGACGGTACGTTTGCCACCGATATTCGCCCGCTTATTCGTTTAAACTGCTCAGTGCTGCTTGAAAAAAATGGTCGCCGTGAACGCGGTGGCGCAGGTGGTGGTGCACGTTTAGATTATGGTTACTTTAAAGAACTTGTTGATGGTAAACCACGTTGGATGGAATTTGCTGAAGAAGCTGTACGCCAAGCTAAAGTAAATCTTGAAGCTATTGATGCACCTGCAGGCACGATGGAAGTTGTACTTGGTAATGGTTGGCCTGGCGTGCTTTTACACGAAGCAGTAGGGCATGGACTTGAAGGCGACTTTAACCGCAAAGGCGCGTCTGCGTTTAGTGGTAAAGTGGGCCAAAAAGTAGCATCTGAGCTGTGTACTGTTGTTGATGATGGCACCATGGCCGATCGCCGTGGGTCACTTAATGTGGATGATGAAGGCACACCAGCCGCTTACAACGTACTCATCGAAAACGGTATTTTAAAAGGCTATATGCAAGATAAGCTAAACGCGCGTTTAATGGGTGTAAGCCCTACAGGTAACGCACGCCGTGAGTCGTATGCGCATTTACCAATGCCTCGCATGACTAACACCTACATGTTAGGTGGTGAGCACAGCCAAGCCGATATTATCAGCTCAGTTAAAAAAGGGGTATTCGCGCCTAACTTTGGCGGCGGACAAGTTGATATAACCTCAGGTAAGTTTGTATTTAGCGCATCAGAAGCGTATTTAATCGAAAATGGTAAAATTACCCAACCAATTAAAGGCGCAACGCTTATTGGTAATGGACCAGAAGTAATGCAGCAAATATCTATGGTTGGTAACGACTTAGCACTTGATAAAGGTGTTGGTGTTTGTGGTAAAGATGGTCAAAGCGTACCGGTAGGCGTAGGCCAACCAAGCCTTAAAATTGATCGGTTAACAGTTGGTGGTACAGCTTAAGTATTACTCAAGCGCGAAGTGAATTCGCACCTACGTGCTTGATGTTTATTGTAGGTGAGGTTTTTACACCTCGCTTTTTACGTTTAAGCTGGACTCTATGAGCGCGAAGTAAGTTCGCGCTCTTTGTTTTAATGAAGGTGGGGTTTATACCTCTCCTTCATCCTCTTTATTTTTTTCAGCCTCTTTATACCATAATGCAAAAAAGCACTCTGTTAATTTATGCTCTATCTCAAGCGCTTTTTCTGTTGGGCAAAACAAGGTAAAGCTTGCTTTAAATTCACCTAAATCGGTTGTACCAAAGTGAATTACTGGTTCTGGGCCAGATATTTTTGCATCAAGTTTACGCTCAATCATCGAATTATAACGGCTTGCTACTTCTTGAAACTCTTCGCAATACAGCTTAGCTTGTTCAGTCAATGTGTCGTGAATAGGGTACGGGTTAAAGCTTTCTCGACGGACAATAATAAAATGATGTGTAACAAAGCGTTTTACAAAGTTTAAGTTTTTAATAGAGCTGGTAATCAGCTTATTATTAGGTATGTATATGGTTTTTCTAGAAAATTGATAAGTATGTATATCAATTTCATGCATGGTTGTTTTTATCCAATCCGTTTCAGCTACTTCACCAAAATAATCACCAACTTGTATCCAATCACCGACTCTAAACGGGCGGGTTGTTACGAGGTAAAAAAAGCCTATTACACACTGAATAAACTCACGCGTTGCAAGCACAATCGCTACAGCAAAAGCAGCAATAGAAAGTGCAAAGTTTTGAATTTCGGTAGACCACACAAATAGCAGCGATATCATCATTACAAAATTAATAAAATGCTTAATATTGTGTGCGATGTAACGAATATCTTTTTCTTTTTTTTCTGCGCGATTTTTAGCCAGCTTATCAACAAGTACTTTTAGTACAAATGCAATTGTGATCATTACAATTGAAAGAAGAAACGGATGCAGCAATATATCTTTAGTCATAATATCCAATTAAACGCGAGTTGATAAAAACAGGCTCAGTATATTGATTTATTAAACCAATTAGCAAATTTAGTGCAAAAAAAGTAACCAATAAAAATGGAGAAACGCTATTGAGTTACTTCATCAGTGCAATGTTTGTGATTTTTAGCCATTCTTTTTCGGCATATGAGTACAAGCTCAATGGCTGAAATAAAGATTAGAGTATAGCCAAGCGTTTCTATACCCTCTTCAACAATGTTTTTTACTGCACGTACGTAGTCATCGCCCATTACTGAATGCCAAAATGCGCCTTTGCCCATCATTCGCGAAAATGCGAGTAAAGTAACCATGCCTGATAAGCAAATTCCATAACTAGGAGTGAAGCTATAGGCTTTTAAAGCGTTAAAAATACTTCCTTTGTTTGTTATTAAATAAACAAACACACCAGCTAAAATTGAATAGACGATACTTTGCCAAGCGCCATCAAAAAAGTATAAGTCGAGGTAGGTATCAAACTCTCTTACAAACATCATTGCCGATAACGCAGCAAGTAATACTGCCGGTATTTTGAGTTGAAAGTTAATTCGCGAAGCATAGAAAAACAAAATACAGCTTAAAAAAGTTAAAACATCTTGCATATGTTCAGTAAGAGTTTCTTCACTGTAAAGTGCATACTGTTTTAATTCAAAGCCTTCAAGTTGAATTAAATGAGCAACACCCGCTAGGCATAATAAATAAATAAAAGATCGCAGTAAAAACATAAATAACCAAGAGAAACTATAAATGCGCGAGATTCTAATTGTAAAAATGCCTTAAAGCCAAAACAAAATTTAAACTTTTAATCTTTTTATCGGTCTAATATTTTTGCTGTTAAAATAATGGCTTAGATATTTACTTAATGTTGAATGGATGTTTTTAATGTGACGTTTTAAGTGGTTTGTTGTGCAAAATATAACAAGCATTAAAAAGCCCTTACTATTTACTTAGCAAGGGCTTTTTATAATTGAGAACTTAGAGTTTAGCGCCTAGCGCATCGTTGTGGGTTACTGTTACATGTAAGGTCTGGAAGTTTTCTGTAAAGCCTTTAATAATAAGGCATCTGTGTGTTTTCCAGAAAAACGGGAAATATTTGATGTTTTTTCAGAGAAGTCTTATCCAACGGTAGCATTTTCCAGATTTTTATCGCTTCATAAGTCGATGTAAATGAAGTCCTACTGCTATATTACTGACCAGATTATATTCTGCAGTTAAGTAAAAAATCTTCATATATTATCTAGAGTAGATCATATAAAAATAACAACTAAGTTCCGTATCTCTATTCCATTTGTATGTTTTCCAGTTGATTTCCGCACCATGCGATAACTTCTATAGAAATTGGCAAGAACAGTTTTCTAAAATAAAGCCGTTAAAATAAATTTTCACCGAAGTTAGTTTCCTTAAATACAAAAATATAGTGTTCTTTTATATTTATAAACACTTAATCGGAATCGTTTTTATTGTACGATTTCATTAAATTTTAAAAACTACTTGCTTTAATTAAGTTTGATAGTTAATATCACCTCAACAACCTAATTCGTAGGTTTAAAACGAAAGGAGAGTAATGTGAAAACTATCGAGGTGTTATGTAATGAATTAACCACTGGTGCAACAAACGCACTATTCGAAAAGAATGAAAGCAACGTCGAAGGTGCGTTGCACTTACTAACAGGTAGCTCTGTTAATCTAAATGGTGAAATTATTGAGCAACAGCTTAGTGAAATAATAATAAAGGAAGGAAAGGATATTCAGCGTTTCCTATTAAAAGAAGGGGATGTGGTGCTTCTTGCTAAAGGTAACTCAATAAAGGCCGGTTACGTTACTAAAGCTATTGCCGAACTTAATGTAATTGCTTCTGCTAACTTTATTTTACTTAGACCAAATAACAATGAGTTACTTGGGGAAGTGCTTGTAGCTTACTTTAACTCATCTGTTGGTCAAAGCCAGTTAGATACGATCAGCACAGGTGCAATAATTACAAATATAAGCTTATCAAGTATCAAAAAGTTAGTGATTGAGCTGCCAGGGTTGAATAAACAAAATGAAATTGCAGAACTATTTCATGCTAGCAACCAGGCTTATCAATCAACACTCAATTTGGCAGAACAACAGAAGAAAGTTTCAACGGCTTATATTACTCAATTAATTAAAGGAGCTAAGTAATGGAGCATTTAACAAAACAATTAAGGAGCCTAATTGATAATAGCCGTAGCTCAATGGAGGTGCCACACATATTAGAATTAGTTACTTATGTTGCTTATATTGCGAAGGAAAACTCTGAGTTATTCGAAGTAATCGTGAATAGCGGTCATGCTAAACAGTTAGATATGCTAATAGAAGCTGGAAAAGCGTTAGAGGAAAATTATCCAACTGAGATATGCTCAGCGCCAGACCAACATCGAATTGACGTGAAGATAATCAACCTTGTCGTCTCTTTCATCGCAGCCATTTCAAACTTTGACACGCTTGCTAAGGCTTTAAGAGAAATGAATGCACAAGTACTTGGAAGGTTTTCAGCAGATTTAGCCAACCTTAATATGGAAAGGATATTTTCTGCGCTAGTTGGTGATTGTAGTGGTAAGTCCTTGTATGACGGAGCATGTGGTTTAGCAAGAGTAGCATCTAGCTTAAATTCAGAGACTCTTTGCTTAGAAGAAAAAAATCGTAGTACTTATATCTCTGCTTACCGATTGCTAGCGCTTGAAAATAAACATTTCAAGTTGGCAAATACAGACTCACTTTTAGAGTCAAATTTTGGATTAGACAAACAATTTGATTTAGTTGTTATGGAGCCGCCAATGGCTCAGAAATTTGGTGCAGATGAACGGCGCATGTTAGTAGGCGCTCCTTTTATCGAAGTACTTAAAGATAAGCCAATATCGGCAGCTGCTGGTGATAGCTTATGGATACAACAAGCCTTAAGTAAATTAAATGAAACGGGTAAAGGTTACATTTTAATACCTCAAGGTTTTTTGTTTCGTGGCGGTTACGATGCAAAAGTAAGGGAGTATTTGCTAGAAAACGAATTACTGGAAGCTGTTATTGGCTTGCCCGCTAATGTTCTAAATGGCACAAGTATTCCCCCTGTTATTTTGGTGCTTAACAAAAACAAGCCAGCAGGTTCTTCAGTGGTATTTGTAGATGCCAGTGGAATAGGTGAAAGCAACAAAAACAGAATAACTATTTCAGAAGAAGACGCAGTGTTAATAGCTGATTTAGCGGCAGGAAAGCTAGCTGACGACGATCGTTATAAAGCCGTATTTATGCCTGAAATTAGAGAGCAAAATAACGAACTCAATATTTCACGTTATATTATTAAAAACGTTGAAGTTGAGGAGTTAGATGTTGAGCAAGAGCTACAAGTACTAAATAACTATCAAGTTGAGTTTGAACAATCTCAAAAAACATTGAAATTACTACTGGCTAAATATCAATAAGATAGTCGTACTGTTCAGTTTGTATATAAGTAAACTCATATTTGATACATTACCCTACATAAAGGGAATTATAAGAAGGATTATAAAAATGGCAGATTTTAAAAAGATAGAAGAATTAGAAAAACGTTTATGGTCAGCAGCGGACTCATTACGCGCTAATACAGGCTTAACAGCTCAAGAATACTCTCGACCAATACTAGGTTTAATTTTTCTTAAGTATGCTGAGTACCGTTTTACTCTGGCAAAAAGCAAGATAGAAGAACAGTCTAGCTCTCGCCGTCGCGGCAGTGGCGATATAAAGTCTAAAATCCAAGCTGAAGGCGCAATGTATGTGCCAGATGAAGCACTCTACTCTAACCTACTAGCACTTCCTGAAGGCTCTAATATCGGTGTTCAGGTGAATGATGCCATGAAAGCGCTAGAAGCTGACAACGAAGCAATTAAGGGTGCCCTACCTAAAACCTATTCTCGCTTTGAAAACGATATGCTCAAAAGCTTGCTTAAAAACTTTAATGACATCGACTTCACTCTTGGCTCAGACATATTTGGCCGTATTTACGAGTATTTTCTTAATGAGTTTGCCAAAACTGAAGGCCAAGGCGGTGGTGAGTTTTTCACGCCCTCAGCATTAGTAAAGTTAATCACCGAGGTTATTGAACCTTACCACGGAAAAGTATACGACCCTGCTTGCGGTAGCGGTGGTATGTTTATCAGCTCAGCCGATTTTGTGGCAAAGCATAACAAAGATGCCTCTGATGAGCTGTCTGTATTCGGGCAAGAAAAAACAGGTGATACTGTTCGTTTATCTAAGTTAAACCTTGCAGTTCATGGTTTGCAGGGCGATATCCGTGAAGGTAACTCTTATTATGAAGACCCGTTTGAACTAGCCAAAGGTGATGTAATTGACGGTAAACAATACGGTCAGTTTGATTATGTAATGGCAAACCCTCCATTTAACGTTAACGAAATACAAAAAGACCGTTTAGAAGCTGATAAACACCGTTTTCCTTATGGTATGCCGCGTAATGACAATGGTAATTACCTGTGGATTCAAATGTTTTACTCAGCGCTTAACCAAAAAGGTCGTGCAGGTTTTGTGATGGCAAACTCAGCCAGTGACGCCCGTGGTTCAGAGCAAGAGATCCGTCAAAAACTAATTGAAGAAGACGGCGTTGATGTCATGGTGGCCGTTTCAAGTAACTTCTTCTACACAGTAACTTTGCCTTGTGCCTTATGGTTTTTAGATAAAAACAAACCAGCGCATAACAAAGATAAAGTTTTGTTTATTGATGCTCGCCATATCTTCCGTCAAGTAACCCGAGCCGTGCGTGATTACACTAGCGAGCAGCTAAATTTTATTGCCAACATAGTGCGTTTATACCGTGGGCAAGATATTGATAATACTTATCTTGAAACTCACCCTGACGCAGGTAACGATAGTAAATTTGAACTAAAAAGCTTCTTTGCTAATGACAATGGAGAACTGACTTATCAAGATATTGCAGGTCTTTGTAAAGTTGCTACCAAGGAAGAAATTATTGAACAAGGTTATAGTTTAAACCCTGGTCGTTATGTGGGTGTTGCTGAAGGTGAGCAAGAAAGTGATGAAGATTTTGTTGTTAAGTTAACTGCTTTACAAGAAGAGTTAGAAGTTTTAAATGCTGAGGCGCATGAGTTGGAATCAGCAATATCAACGAATGTTTCCAATATACTGGGAGCAATATAATGGAGCTGTTAACTAAGAAGCTTGGCGATATATGTCATTTGATTACTGATGGAAAACATGGAAATTGTAAAGATCAATTAGATTCTGGTTATTATTTTGTTAGTTGTAAAGACGTTAAAGGTGGTCAAGTAAATTATAGTGGCGCTAGGCAAATATCTGCTGAGGACTTCAAAGAAACAGATAGAAGAACTCAATTTGCTGCTGGCGATATATTAATAACTAATAGCGGCACAATAGGAAGGATGTGTTTAGCTAAGGACTTGCCTGAAACAAGAAGAACTACGTTTCAAAAAAGTGTAGCCATCATCAAAGCTGATAATGACTTAGTAACATCTGAATATCTCTATTATTATTTGTTATCTGAAAAAGATAGGTTGTGTAATCTTGCAGGGGGGGCTGCTCAGAAAAATTTGCTGCTATCTGATATGAGATGTTTCGACGTTGAGATTCCAAAAGATAAATTATTGCAAAAGAATTGGGCAAGCAAAGTCAGAAGTTATGACTTATTAATCGAAAACAACAATCGCCGCATCGCAATTTTAGAAGACATGGCGCAATCTCTGTATCGCGAATGGTTTGTTAACTTCCGCTACCCAAACCATGAAGATAACCTTGATGCAGACGGCAAACCAAAACTCATCGACTCGCCACTAGGTCAAATCCCAGAGGGATGGGAATTTGATAAGCTAGAAAATATGTCATCAATGAAATACGGAAAAATGTCTAAAAAAGACCTCAGATGTAAAGAGGGAATACCTATTTACAGCGGCTATAAAATAACGGGCTATTATCCTGAAGCGAATCTAAATGAATCGAAGGTTATTGTTATCGCTCGTGGTGTAGGTGGAACTGGTGATGTAAAAATGTCTCCTGATATATGTTGGCTTACAAATTTATCTATTTACATAATGGAAAATGAAGATCTTCTTAAGAAATCTTATCTATTTTACCAACTAAAATTTGCTAATTTACGTAGTTTAGATAGTGGCACATCAATTTCACAGATCACTATAGCTGACTTAAGTAAGTATCAAATAATCGCCCCTCCAATAGAGTTACAGGTGAGGTTTGAAGAGTTATGCAAAAGTTTTTGGTCACAAGTTAAAGTTTTAACTAAGAAAAATGAAAACCTAAAAAAGCAACGCGATATGTTGTTACCTAAATTAATATCAGGCCAAATAGAGCTAAAGGATTAAGCGATGCAGCGAAGGAACGCAACAACCCTCATACCGTCAATAGCCATTTTTATTAGTGGCTACACGCCTTTATTTTTAATTATGATAATTAAAGATTTTGTTAGAGTCGATTGGCGAGTTTATCAATTAACCTCCAATATATTGGGTTTCAGTCAAATCGATTACCCTGTTGGTATCGTGTTCAATAACTCTAACGTCGTTTTAGGGTTATTCATCGTTGCTGCTGTAAGCCTGTTAATGTTGTGGTATGTACTTAAAAACATTACATCTAACCCTTTTGATATTACGATAACTAAAGCGAAAAGTCGCTCAAGTGAAGTGGTCAACTACACCATTCCTTACATGATATCTTTCGTTGCGTTTGACTTAAGTAAGGGGCAAGACCTGCTATCACTTATTATCTTTATGGGAATCCTGTGTTTGCTGTCTATTCGCAGTCAAAGTATCTTCATTAACCCTATATTAGCCGCACTCGGTTATGGCTTATATGATTGTACATATACAGAAAATGGTAGAGAAAAGGAATGCGTTATGTTGTCGCCAAAAGATCTTACTGCTGAAGACGCTGTTAAATATAAAAAACTAAATAATTATATGGGCATAATTAATAAATAAAGGGAGTTATGAGATTATCATGCAGGAAAAATTACAAATATTAGAGCAAATTAAGGCAACCAACTTTAATGAACTGGAATGTCGATTATGGGTAATAAAGAAAAATAGCTATAAGGGGAAAAACACTTATAAGACTTTATATGCAGCTATTGATGGGCTTGAAGATGACTTAAAAAACACTCTTAAAATGTTTTTTACAGGAAAAGAAGGCGTTATATTACCTATTAATAATTTAAGTACATATCAGGTATTAACGGCAGATTTAGATGAAGATCGTGCGTTACTAGATGAAAAAAACAACACTGATTTTGAAGGGATTATTGATAAAATTGAAGATGGTGGAGATAACCACCCTGTGGTAGAAATTACAGAATTTAATAATGCATGGGCATTAGTTTTTGAGTTTTCTAATGATGCGCAAAAGTTTTACGCGTTTTCAAAAGTTAAAGGCGGTTGGAATCTTAAATCTACTCGCCTCCTAAAAAGTTGGGCATTCAAAGAAGGTCATTTCAAAAAAATTGAAGCTGAGAAAATATTTACATTTAGAGACCGTATTGATTTTGTTGCGTTTGGTGATGATGTCTTTATCAGAGATAAAGCTAATTATGAGCTTGGCTTAAACATTCGTGAAGGTTTAGAGGCTAAAAGAGATTTGTTAGCCGACGCCTTTGCTGAAAATGGTATAGTCTCAAGCGTTGATGATTTAAAAATAGCAATAGGAACTAACAAGACACTACTCCGACGTTTAGTTGCAATAGAAGAGACTCGCTACTTTGAAGATCAGGTTTTCATTGAGCAAATGAAACAAGCTATAACTGAACACCGCTTTGACCTTGCTGAAAATGAAAGTGGACAATTTATTATAGACGAAAATAACGTTGATCTATTTCTGAAGCTAGTTAACGACAAACGTTTTATTTCTCTAATTAAAAAACAAATGGTAGATGCTGATGTTGTTGAACCTGTAAACAACGAAAGACAATAAGAAAATGGGCTTAAAATGACATACACGGAAGATGCTTTAGTAGAACAACCTGCTATTCAGTTATTTTCAGATTTAGACTGGGAAACCGCAATTTGTTGGGATGAAGTTTTTGGTTCATTAGATAATGAGTCTCTGACTAATAATCCTATGTTTTTTGGAAGGGAAACTCGCAATGATGTTGTTCTATTCGCAAGGCTACAAACTGCGTTACTAAAGCTAAATCCGGATATTAATAAACTTATTATTCAAGAAGCCATTGACGAAATAGCGCGCGATAGAAGTGCGATGACCGCAATAGCAGCTAATGAAGAAGTTTATGAGTTATTAACCAGTGGCTATGTGTATACAACAAATGCTGAAGATGAAGATGATTGCGTTGTTCAATATATAGATTGGTCAGATGCTACTAACAATGACTTCTTGCTTTGTAGCCAGATGAGTATGACGGGTGAAATTGAAACTCGTCGTCCAGATTTGATCGGCTTTATTAATGGCTTACCACTTGTTTTTATTGAACTAAAAGCAAGTCATAAAAACTTACTTAGCGCTTATAAAAATAATTTAGCTGATTACAAAAATACTATTCCAAAATTGTTTACCTATAACCAGATTATTATTCTTTCTAATGGTGTGCAATCAAAGGTTGGTTCTATATCTAGCCAGTGGGAGCATTTTGCTGAATGGAAGAAAGTAGAGAGTGAAAAAGAAGAGCGCCGAGTTAGTTTAGAAGTTGTTATACGTGGAGTGTGTGAGCAAAACCGGCTCTTAGATATTATTGAAAACTACACTTTGTATATTAAGACAAAACAAACGATTAAAATTATTGCTAAGTATCATCAATACTTAGGTGTTAATCAGGCATTGTGTGGTCTTAATAACGTAAAGGAGCGTGATGGTCAGCTCGGTGTTTTTTGGCATACCCAAGGTAGCGGTAAAAGCTTTTCAATGGTTTTCTTCTGTAAAAAGGCATTTCGTAAATATACCGGTAACTGGACGTTTGTATTAGTTACCGACAGAACAGATTTAGACGACCAGATTTATAAAACTTTCAACTCTGCAGGCATTGTTACCGAAAACTGCCAAGCAGACTCAGGCGTTCAATTAAAAGCGTTACTTGGAGAGGATCACCGTTTTGTATTTACTTTAATCCAAAAGTTTAAAGGTGACGAAAAAGGAAACTATCCGGTTTTATCGGAACGTGATGACATTATTGTTATCACTGACGAGGCCCACAGAAGCCAATACGACTCTTTAGCAATGAATATGCGTAATGCTATGCCTAATGCCTCGTTTATGGCATTTACAGGCACACCATTGCTTGCAGGAGAGGCTAAAACACAAGAAGTGTTTGGTGACTACATTAGTATCTACAACTTTGCTGATGCTGTTGATGATGGCGCAACACTTCCTTTATATTACGAAAATCGTGTACCTGAAGTTTCAGTGTCGAGCGATACTATTGGAGATGATATTGCTGACATACTTGATCAAGCAGACCTTACTGAAGAACAAGAAGCGCGTCTAGAGTCTGAATTCTCTAAGGCTTATCACATCATTACTAGAGAAGATCGGCTAGAGACTATTGCTGCTGATTTGGTTGAGCACTATATCAATCGTGACCCTTTCAGTAATGGAATGTTAGGCAAAGCAATGGTGGTATCTATTGATAAAGCCACTACCATTAAGATGTATGACAAAGTTCAACTAGCGTGGAAAACAAAGCTCAGTAGCTTAAAAGCAAAAGCCAAACATACTTCGGGAAGCCGCTTAAACAAACTGCAATTTCAAATTGAGCATATGGAAAGTACTGATATGGCGGTTGTTGTGTCGGGCGGGCAAAATGATGACGAGCGACTTGCTAAAAAAGGGCTTGATTATAAACCACACCGGGAGCGCTTCTTAAAAGAAAAAATAGATGAAAAGTTTAAAGACCCTGAAGATAATTTAAGAATCGTATTTGTATGCGCGATGTGGTTAACAGGCTTTGATGCCCCGTCTGTTTCAACTCTTTACTTAGATAAGCCGCTTAAAAGCCATACTTTGATGCAAACCATTGCACGTGCTAACCGTGTGTATGAGGGAAAAGCTGCGGGACAGATTGTTGACTACATTAATATATTTAACGCATTACAACAGGCATTAGGGCTATATGGAGGTGGCGTTACTGAAGGCGGCGCACCTTATAAAGTTGATAGCCCTGCAAAAGACAAATCTGAGCTGGTCGCTGCATTAGGTATAGCTATCAATGAGCTTATTGTCTTCTTAGGTAGTGTTGATATTGACTTAACCCAAATTGTATCGGCCTCTGCTGATGGTTTTGCCAAATTATCATTGTTAGATAACGCAAGCGAAATACTGCTTGAGCCGAAAAATAAAGAAGAATTTACGTCTTTTATCAGGCAAATTAACCGTATTTTTAAGGCCATTATGCCTGACGATAGCGCTAATCAATATGTACCTTATCGTATCGCGATTAATATAATTTATTCTCAAATGCGTTTGAAATCTGGTTTATCAATTGATGATGAAGATGTATTGGATGTTGTGCGTAACCAAGTTAATGACTTATTAGATGAATCAATTTCCACTATTAAAATACAAAGCAACCTGCCAGATCCCATAAACATTGCAAATATAGACTTTGATGCTTTAGCGACAATGGCTTCATCGATTGAGAAACCAAAACAATCAGATGCTGAGAAACTTAAAAACCTAATTGAGCGGAAATTGCAGCCAATGGTGCTTAAAAACAAAACGCGCCAAGATTTACAGCAAAAGTTTTTAGATTTAATTGAAGAATATAATTTAGGTGCATATACCGCAGAAGAATTTTTTAATCGCCTGAAAGGGTTTATTAATGAATTAGAGCATGAAGAAAAGCGTACCGTTCGTGAAGGCTTAGCTGAAGAAGAGTTAGCAGTGTACGACTTGATGATTCAAGATGCACCACTAACAGAGAAAGAGCGTAAACAAGTTAAAGAAATAGCTAAAGAATTAACAGGAAAAATGCAGGAAATACTGGTAATTGATTGGCGTAAAAAGCAGCGAACTAAAGCTAGAGTTAAAAATATGATTGAGGAAGTATTAGATAACTTACCTGAATCATACGATGATAATTTATGGCCAAAAACCTGTAGCGAGGTTTATATGCATATTTTTGAAAAATACCCTGGTCAAGGCCAAAGTGTTTATTCTCATTAAGATAGGGATCTATTAAATATACGTCAGCCGTATATTTACTTTAATTCATTTAAGCTTAGCGAAATAGCTTCTTGTTTAAAACGCCCAAAAATATTAACGATTTGTTCGTAAGAGCGGGTTAAAAAGTGTGGTTCACTTTGCTCTGTAAGATATGAGCTAACAAGTACCCCATCATGAGCTTCTGGGTCGGTTATGTGTATTTCAGGTTTTAGATGTTTAGCTTTTTTGTCACCGAAAGTAACTGCATCTGAAGTAATTGCTGTTACATCATTCTCAATAGGTGGTTTCATCTTATCAAACTTAACAACATCCGCCTCAAAAGGGACGTCTTGCTTAACGCGATAAGCGTATTCTAAGAACTTCGGTTGTGCAGGCATATACATAATAGCATTTTGATTTTTAGATGGAGTAATTCTGAGAATTCGACCTAAAATCTGTCTGAAATGCATTTCTGTTTTTATATTTGTTAAATGGCAGCATACTTGAAGTCTTGGAATATTTGTACCTTCGCTGATCATGCCTACCGAAACAATCCATTTGGAGGAGCTGTGTCTGAATCGTTGAATAATTTCAGTAGGTTCACTTTCCCGATAAGTAACAACAGCACATTCATCGTTAAGGTGTGTTTTGAGTATGTTTGCGATTTTTTTTGCATGTGCAACTGAGCTGGCAACAATTAAACCGGCAGCGCTAGGAGAGGATAAACGAATATTGTTTAATTTTTTTTGTGCCGATGAAAGTATGTACTTAATAACCGCTTCATTTTCTATGACGCTTTGGTAGGGCACCGCAGATTCAGATAATAAGCTTTTGAAGCTATTAAATGTTTTAGTTTCCTCATCTTCAACAATAGAAATGCTGTTATTATCAATAGCGACAATTTGAGGTACTCTGCAAACACCGTCTTTAATCGCCTCAGTAAGGCCGTAGATATAATCACAAGAAATTTTATTGCTAGGATATAAGTAGTTTGAAAGGACAATTGGCGCAGTGTCAGACCGCCAAGGCGTTCCTGTTAGCGCCAATGTATAAGTAGCTTTGTCTTTAATGTTTCGTATTATTTGTTCACCCCAAGCGTTAGCATTTTCGATGTTTGAGCCTGCACAATGATGAATTTCATCAAAAATAACAAACACACGAAAGCGAGTAAATAATTGCCAAAAGGTTTTATCTAAGTGTTGCAAGCTTTGATAAGTAAGTGAGCGCCCTTTAGCACCCAAAAGCCCGTCAAAACGCTCTTTGGTTATTAATTGTAGGCTGTCACAAAAATCATTTGCGACGATAGATGCTGGAGCAAAACATATGACCAAATCAATATGTTTGTTTACTAACATCTGGTTTGCTAACTCAGAGGCCATAACGGTTTTACCCGCTCCTGGAGTAGCCAAAGCTAAAAAATGTTTTTGTCCATTTAGATACTTATTGAATGCCAGATTTATACATTTAGATTGCCAAACTCTTAACTTCATGTGTTTTGCTGTTTCTCTTGGTTAATTAAGCTTTCTATGGCTTTAATTTTTCCTAAAATTTTAGTGTTATCATCTCTAGCTTGGTTGTACTTATATTGAATTTCAGTGACTAATTCTGGGAATTCATCATAGAGTTCCTTATAAGCCTCCGTTTCTCCGAGGTTTAACAGTAGCTCGGCTTTATAATGATTTAACTTAGTCGTTAAAGATTGTTTAATGTCATTACAAAGAGTTATTTGCTGAGGATTATCAACGATGCACTCTATTAGCTTTTGAACATCAAATAGCTCTGTTTTAACAAAGCGAGTGCCTTTTTTATTACTAGATGATTTCTTCCTTAACCACCCTTTATTAACAAGCTTTAGAAGTTCAGCGTATAACTTCCGACGAATTATTACAGGGTCTAAAAAAGCATCTTTACTGATAGCGATATAAGCAGATCTGACATCACTTGTTGTAAAGTTATTAAAGTTGGGAGCTTTAATTATTTGAACTACCAAATTGTCTATTTTCAAAAGAAATTCCAAACTAAGTTAACCAAAAAATCGACTGCTCCGAAGGCGGAGCAATTCTAGGCCTTTTATTTGTGACAATCAAGCTCCGCTAACGGAGCAGGTTGGATCATGAATATTATCGGTAAGAACGTGAAAACAATACGGGAGAAGTTTGGTTGGACCCAAGAACAGCTTGTAGCTAAGTGTAACCTTATTGATTGGCAAATTAGCCGAAGTACTCTAGCTAAAGTTGAGGCTAATGTCAGAAGAGTGACCGATATTGAAGTTCTGAAATTGTCGACTGCATTGAATGTCCCTATTAATCATTTATTTGATACTAAGCGTGTTTTTGATCAGCAAAGTTAATTATGAAATTGAATTCAGTTATTGCTTTATTTTGAGTAAACCAGTCAATAAATTTTAATACTTATTGTCTTTCGAAATGAAAACCGTATCGAGGAAGTAATATCTAGGGGCTTTAAATAGTTGTATTCGTAAGTAATATGATATTACCTATGAACGTATTACTGCATGGCTATTTATCATATTCTAAATATTAGATCTGTCGAGACCTGCATGTAAAAGTGTGCGTCGTATTACCTAAGAAGAGCATTTTCTTTATTAATGCTGGAAAGCGGCGAAGATCTTATTATAGTTAAAGATGCAATAGGCATACGAGCTTAGCTATAGCAATCTTGCGTCAAAATGAGTTAATAAGAAAAATAAGTAATGATTTGTGAGAATGGATTGTTAGTGTAAGTATCACATGTTTTAGCGATTAAAATTGCAGGCTATAGATTGCTGGATATTGGTTAAAAAATAAATTCATCAATAGCTTTTTTGTATTCAATAGGAAGCTAGTCATTGTGGCGCTAAATCACTCCATATTGTCACTAAATGAGCTGATAGACATTTCTGGAAGTATTAGTTTGTGATCTTTACTTTATGCAGTAAAACCATAGTTAAGAGAATTAATTGTTTTTTTTATTAACTCCCGACCTTTAATTGATTTTAAAAAAGATCGTGGTGGTTTATTACTAAACTGTAAATTTGGAGTATCTAGCCATAGATTAAAACGATGTTCATTTTCAAAATAATCAATACAAATAGATGCTAGATATGCAATCTCAATTGCATTTTGACTCAGTGTGGCATTTAAAATTTTAGGCTTATTCAGCATCTTTATATTCGTACCAATAGCCTCTGAAATCTTTTGTATGTCCCAAGCTAGTTTACATCTAAATTGCTCAATACTGTTCGTATCTATGCCTAAGTGAATAACTTCGATTATATCTAAATGATTAGAATTAAGCATAATTCTACCGTTACTGATTAGGCTAATTAAATCATTATTAGTCTTTTGGCTTTTTTTCATAATAAGATTACCCGCTCTAGTTACATTTGACAGTATTATTAGGGGAGCACTGTTAACTACTCAATTAATTTTCAGCGAGAGTGGAAACCCATAAATAATATAATTTACTGCTTAGCTGCGAATAGATTAACAACTAAACTTACTTTAAAAAGTGTATTGCTAGCTCTTAGTAACTTAGCTTACTTAAAAGGTTTGAGTTACTTTATTTTTATGGTTTTATTTTTTTCGATGTTTCTAATTTGCAGTTCTAGTTCCTCTACGCGCTGGTGCATATTTCGTAAAGCATAGGATAGTTGGTGATGCTCTGCTGCCATCGATTTTACCTGTTGTTTTAGTTCACTTGCTTTATCACGATACCTAATTTTTATTTTTTTTTCTTTATTCATTTTTGCTTGGCAAATAGCTAAATCAGACAATGTTACTTCACTAGATGTTTTCCCTTTAAGAACAGCTATTTCAGATTGTATTTTTGACACAAAATCAGGGTAGTAATAGCAACTTCCGTTTCCAATATCAGCCTCTTCTTCTACAGCACGAACAGATAGTTTTCGGCTCTCGGAAATTCTTCTAGTTGCCCCTTTTAGAATCCTCTGTAGAGCAGCTTCTAATCTCAAGAGCGTGTTCTCTGATTTATTCATAAATCGATTACCTGCACAGGATGTTCATACTTTACAAATTTTATTTTAAATTCGTCCATGACTTTTTCTGCGGCCCGTATTTGAGTGATACAATGTGCAAATTCGTTACGATTGATATCGAGGCTTTTGTGCAAGTAGGCACCTAAAACCTCATGTTTCTTTTGCCACCATAGGGCTTTATCTAAGTCAATTACACTACCTCCAGTGCGGCAATCCACACAAAAAGCTGGATTAATAAGTCCATCCATGTCGCAATTATGTCCATTTTTACAGTAGCTATGAAGTGTTCCGTGGAGTGTGAGCCTTTCCTCCTTTACAAGCCTATATAAATTATCCCAATTACTATATATAACGGGCTTGTCGTTGCGCATTGCTACAATGGCCTTGCCATAGGTGCCGCCTAGTTGCTCCTCTCCATTAAACCAGCGATCTAAGTGTGCAGTAGTTTGTTCAATTTTAGCTTCGTTGAGTAAGTTTATTAGTTCAGTGTCTACACTAATATCTTTTATACGGCTTTCTATAGCGCCATTTACATACCATTCGGACATTCTTAATGAAAGATGTTTGAATTGCTGTTTAATGGATATAGGATGGCCGAGATTGTTACGAACGGCAAAACAAGCAAATGTTCTTCTGAATTGATGGGTAAGGAGAGGCCATGGCTTACCAAGCTCAACTTTGTCGTTGATTGAACCACCGTCTCTAGGGTTTAATTGACGGCATTCACGTAGATCAGCCTCACTCACAATAGCTCCAACTTTCTCAGAATATTTTTTTAATTTGTCATTCCATTTACTTCGAGTAATTAATATTGGCATATTTTTTCTTTGAATTTGACTAAGCCACAAATTACTCGAAATCTCTATTAACTTATCGACCTGACCGGGGTCACTACTGTGTGTCGCGACTTTGACTAACTGCTCTCGAGCACAAGCACTTAATTCAATAGCTAAAGATATTGCCTTCTCAGTAATAGGACTTGTTAACCACTCATCATGTTTAGCCCCCGCAGCCAGTTTATGTGTTGCTGCACTGACTGAGTGAAAAACTTGCCCATTAATAGTGCGAGTGAAGAAGCTATCCTCATGAAGCTCAAATAATTCACTTACTCGCATACCGCTAAATGCTCCTGCGCATATAAAACAAGCCGTTTGAAGTTTTGTACGCCATCTAACAAGCCAATTTCCATCTGCTTTGTGTTTAGGAAGTAATTTAGTCCCTGCTAAGTGTTGGGCGATTATTTCAGTTTGTGATTTGGGAGTAGCTTTATTTATTTCTTCAACATAACTTTTTTTATTTAATTCTCCATTTTTATCATATAGCCAAGTCCATCGACCTGTAGCTAATTTATAGTCGACTCTTGAGCGGCCAATATCATAATTTGACTGTAGGTTTCGCTCTAATTCAGCTAACTTTTTTCTATGTGGCCAAGCCAGTTCAACATCTTTAATTGCTTCACCATATATTTTTTCAGTTAATGTTTGAGGGATTGCTACTGTCTGTTTTGACTCAAGTTTATCCCTACAAGAGAGCTTTCTGGCTAGTTGTTTATAACTTTTATTTGGTAATTCTAATTGAAAAGGAAGCCAGTAATTTAGCCCTGATATAGCTTGTAAAGCAGTAAAAGAAAGTTCTAGTGTACGTCTACTAAAGTTTTGGGCTTTTAGGGTTTCTTCAAGTTTATACCACTTTTTATAATTGTTGAGATCCGTTATATTCCTGCCACTATCTTGTATAAGGCTCACTAAAATTTTTTTTAAGCCGGTGTTAAATCTGGAAGCTAGAGTTGATAGCTTACATTTTCGGCCTAAAATATTACCTTGAATGTATATCCAGCCATAAACAATAAGCTTAGACTGGAGAAGCAACTCAGGAGTATCAATTAGGTAGGTGAAATCAAACACTCTTTGGCTTTGGTCGCTACCTTTATCTGTAGCGTATGGGGAACAATCCCACTTATTATCTCCAAATCTTGCTCTGACTATGTCATATTTATCAATACAGGTTGGAGTATGGTTTAATTCGTCCCAATTATTTTTTTGCACTAGTTCAATAACATCAATAGTACTTTTATTGAGTAGTGAAGTTTCATGCGGCAAGTGAAGTAATGGTTTCATATAGAGCCCTTATTCATAATTACACTATCAATATCTAACCAAAGAGGGTGCCTTCCTTCGCTTGCTAGTCGTCGATGAGCGTCACGTACAACTTTGGGCTGCAAGCTTTTCAGGCGTAAGTTTATTTTTTCTATTGTTACAGCAAAATTCTCTTGATGATGGGTTTTATCAATGTGGAGGTATATAGATTCTTCAAGGCATTCTCTGAAACTCAATATACACCAAATATCCATAGCTGATTCGACAAGTACTTGATGGTCACAGCTCCAGCATTTCAATAAGTCAGCGCAAGCTAATTGTTCTCGATCGGAAATCAGTCGGTGTTGCCGTGCTCTTGCTGTGAATTTCTCGGCTTTATGGCCATCTGAATCCTTACAATAGCTTCCGTGAGCACTGCGGGTTGGGGGGGAAGCTCTTCTTACGTAAGCATCGTAAGTTAATACATCAACCTTTTGGGCTTTGATTACTTTGGCTTTAGCTGCTTCTACGCTTTGCCTATCACGAACAGTTTGTTCTAATGTAAGAATAGTATCTCTATTCATTTTGTCGTTTTCGTGCGGATTACCAGTCGAATATGAACTTTTAATAGTATTAGGAGTATTATCTAGAAGTATTGCAGCTTCTACAGGGCCTTTACGAGCTAATGTTAAATGGCTGCCAGTAGCTCGGAACCTCCGTGGGACAGGCCATAGTTTCTCACCTCGTTCATCTTGCAGTGGGAAAAATTTATTTAACCACTTCGCTTTAAAGTCATTTAGTATACACCCACTCATATTTTGTATTTTTTTCTTTCGACAGCTATATGCAGGTAGCAGTAGGCCATTAGGGCTAGGATCTAATAGTTTCGATGCTGTTAATAGCTGATTAAAAAACTGAGTCGCATACTTAGGGATCTCAAATTGGTTATTATCTCCTAGCTCAACAGTAATAGTTTTGAAAGCTCTTCTTTTAAACGCAGGCATTTGATACCAATTCTCAGATAGTGAATGACTACTTATTTTTGGTCTTTTAAGATTGTATAAAGTTGTGCTATTGCTCCAAGTATAATAACTAAGAAGAAATGTTGCAGTGCAAAATAACTTTGTTGTGCCACCACAAACTTCATATTCTTCACCTTTCCAATAAAAAGACATCGTACTTGAGTTAGAAGCCGCTTGCATATGGACAAGAGGCTCCTTAACAAACTGAGGATACAATTGTTTAAAAATGCTTCTTAATAGAGGTAGTAACTGCTTTAGATCTTGGTCACTGTATCCACGAGTTGGCGTACTTTGAGTAGTACCTGTGTGTAAGTGTGTAGGCATCTTAATATTAGAATTAAGCTCAAGCCATTGAAATAAAGTTGAGAGGTCGGCCCGCAATCGACTAACTGTACTATCCTTTATTTCACCTCTTCTCTGACGTACTGATAGCGCTTCTAGCTCTTTCACAAAGGCTTTTTCGGATAGTGGTACTAGTTTTATTTCTTGGTTATCACAGAAAGAAAAGTGTTTTCTAGCTGCATTAAAGATATTCGCTTTAGTTGAAGGGGATGCATCTCTCCTTTCTATTATTGCAATAAACAAGTTCTGAGCGATTTCATCCCGCTCTAATGGCGTTGCGTTACCCGCTTTTATTTCATGTGTTTTTGGAATACCTAAATATCTAAAACGATTAAAGTCTAAGTTAGTTGATGCATTTGCTCCATTGATCATAGGTACACACAGGTGTTCAACCCAAGGAGATATTAAGCTTAAATGCCTATTCATTTTCTGCCTCCTTGAGTGCTTCATTCATAATACTATCTAGGATAGATATCTTTTCTCTTATAGCTTCCTTACGTTTTAAATAACGAAGGTATTTCCAAACGGTAGATTCATTTTTATGTCCCATCCATGACATCAACAGACTAAGCGCATCAGCTGGCTCAATTCCAGCTTCTAGGAGACTATGCAAACGATAAGTTGCATAACTACACCTTAAATCATGGAATTTGTAATCAAATGAAGTTCCTGAATTAATAATTTCACGTCTAAGTTCTGAAAACCGAGAGCTCAGGCTACCTGGTAGCTGGGGATTACCTTGCTGACTAATAAATAATGGCTCAAATTTTTTAGCTGCTAATAAAGCGCTTTGAATAGAGTTACTTAAAATAGGTTTTATCTCATCAGTTTGCTCATCAAGGCTTTTACATTTTGCCTGCAGCTTGTTGAGCCTATTTAATCTTCGTTCACTAATTGAATAGTCTATTAAATCCGATAACAGCTGCTCTGTAATTTCAATAATACGTGTTTTATTGAACTTTGTTGGGACACCGTTATTAGGGCCTATTGTGATCTCGTAGTGTGTGCGGGAACTAAGGCGTTTTACAGCTTGGTTTAAGGCCATAAGAGTAAACCCTGCAGTTTCAGCTGCCCTAAGTCCACATTGAGCAGATAGCAAACAAATAAGGCGCATTTCTATTGAACAAGAATTTAGAGATAAGCCGAGAGTCCTCAAATGTGTTTGAGAGAGTGGCTTTAAACTTCTTATATTTTTATTCGTAGAGTCTCTGGGCACTCGTATACGTAAATCTGTAGTTTGTATTAAAAACTTAGGCATCATGTGTGCGAGTACATCATCTCGTCGGGCTTGAACAAATTCAATTTCAAATGGTTTATGGTTCTCGCTGATATCATAGTACTTTTCTCGTGCGGCCCATAAGTAGAACTGTATAATATGACTCATGTACGTACTTGCAGTTGAGTACGCAAGCTCTCCATTTGTAGCCTTTTCTAAAAGCTCATCATTTCTATACCTATAGGTTGGTTTTAACCCTTTTGCACGAGGAAAGTAATCCCAAGAGAGGTTTCTGGATTCTAGAAAACTCCAATAATGTTTTAGCGCCCGAGAGTATGAGCTTAAGTCTTCTAACCTTTTTGAAGATTTTAAATGTATGAACCAATTATTAACAGGCTCAATATATGAGTTGTTTTGATCATAAAGTGTTGGTATTGGGCCTAAGTTCAGGCCATCTTTAAATTCAATTGAATGTGCATCGAAGATGGCCTCACCACCTATACGCACATTATTTGATTCAAGAATGTATGCCATAGTTAGGCTCTTTTTTGGAAGTTGTGAAAAAACAATAACCATAGCTTCAAACTTAGTAACACTAATTTGAAAAAACCTGCCTGATTTTCATGTTGAGTATATGCCTGAAGAGTTAAATTTGAACTATCCATAAACTAGGAACACCTCGCTATAAAAAGAATGGCTTCGCAAAACATCAATTAATTTTGGTGATATTAATTCATTAATAATAATGCGTTAGCTATTTTTAGAGTTTTTATCGTACAGCTATTTATATAGCGTAATAGTAAATAATCAATACAAATTTATAGTGTTTATAGTTTTGGCTTGTTGTTTTTTTTATACTCTTGCGGTTTCAATATATATTGTTATTAAATAAAGAATGAACTCAATTTTTTTAACATAAAAGATTAATCGTAGTTTTATTTTTAAAGTTGATGATACGGAATTTGTTTTTCTTGTGAAATCAAATGTAGAGAGGGCTTTGTGGAGATTCTTTCAGTCGTTTTTAAAATATACCTAAAATTACAATACGTTACTTTATTTTTTAATGAGGTTATTTATCACATTTTTCGAAGGTGGTGTGATTTTTATTTTTTTTTAAGCATCTACAGTGTATGCGGTACTAGCGTTTAAATTTTAAAAAAACTTTAAACTATATCTATTGAAATCGTAGTATAACTTTTCACTTTTATTCAAAATAAAAAGTT
Source organism: Pseudoalteromonas sp. NZS71_1 (assembly GCF_015864305.1). Lineage (NCBI taxonomy): Bacteria > Pseudomonadati > Pseudomonadota > Gammaproteobacteria > Alteromonadales > Pseudoalteromonadaceae > Pseudoalteromonas > Pseudoalteromonas sp. NZS71_1. The sequence goes on from NZ_JADYXM010000007.1 coordinate 160,096, forward strand.
TAAAAAGTGGTTAATTTTAGTTGGAATTTTATGCAAATACTTTCGCAATTTATCTAATTTTTGGAAAGGCTAAATATGTAGGAGTGTGCAAATAGAAAGTTTCTAGTGATAAATGGTTAGATTATACATTGGTAATAGAGGGGAGTAAGAATATACGGAGTTTATTTTTGGTTAACATATCTCTCTATAGTGGCAATCTGAAAATATTGTATTTCGGGAAAAATCAATATTTTTATTTAAACAAAAATTATTTGATGAAATAAGCCCTAGAGACTTGAAAGCTTTTTAATAAATATGAGTTTTAAAAAAGGCCAGATATTCATCTGACCTATGTTTATTTCCAGAATAAGAAAGGTGTATAGGTGAAAACCCTACACTAACCCCTCATGGTAACAAATTCTTCCGAGCCTGTCGGGTGAATCGCAACAACGGCATCAAAATCAGCTTTAGTAGCGCCCATTTTCATGGCAACGGCAAAACCTTGAATCATTTCATCAACCGCAAAACCAATACCATGTAGGCCAACTACTTTTTCGTCAGGGCCGGCACATACAAGTTTCATTTTACAAGGCTGGCGATGTTTAGTTACCGCTGTGTACATAGCCGTAAAACCAGATTGGTAAATTTTAACGTTTTCTTCGCCGTACTGAGAAATAGCTTCTTGCTCAGTTAAACCAATAGTACCAATAGGTGGATGACTAAATACAACAGTAGGAACTAAGCTGTAATCCATTTTTAAATCATCTGGTAGTTCTTTATTAAATAAACGCTCAGATAAAGTACGGCCTGCTTTTACTGCTACCGGTGTAAGTTCAATACCATTTTCGATGATATCGCCAACCGCGTATACATTTTTAGCTGTGGTATTTTGATACTCATCAACTTTTACAAAACCATCGCTGTTAACTTCTACGCCGGCAGCAGCTACATTAATTGCATCTGTTGTTGGCTGGCGGCCAATGGCCCAAATTACTTGGTCAACGTTATGAGTTTTGCCATTATCTAAATGTAGCGTTACAGAGCCATCATCTTCTTTAACTAATTTATGAGGTACAGATTCTGTATGAAGAGTAGGGCCTTCAGCAGCCATAACATCAACAAGTGTTTCAACTATGTATGGGTCAAAGTTACGAAGTGGAGAATGCTTACGTACAAATAAATGTGTCTCAGTACCTAAACCATGTAATACACCAGCAAGCTCAACGGCTATGTAGCCTGCGCCTATTACTGCAACGCGTTTAGGTTGCTCTTTTAGTTCAAAAAAGCCATTTGAATCGATACCGTGTTCAGCACCTTCAATATGCGGAATGCTTGGGCGGCCGCCTACTGCAATTAATATATGGTCGGCTGTGTAGTGCTCGCCGTTTACTTCAACTGTTTTATTATCTACAAATTTAGCAAAGCCTTTAATTACAGTAACGCCATTGCTAGCAAGGCCACTGTCATAACCTTTATGAATTCGGCCTATGTAGGCTTCACGGCTTTCTACTAGTTTGCTCCAATCAAAGCCTTTTACTTCAACATTAAAGCCGTAATCTGGGGCATATAAATTAATTGCTTCAGCAACCTGAGCACCGTGCCACATTACTTTTTTAGGTACGCAGCCTACGTTTACACACGTGCCGCCCATGTGTTTTGCTTCTATAAGTGCTACTTTAGCGCCACGCATTGCCGCTCTATTTGCAGAGGCAATACCACCACTGCCACCACCGATTGCAATATAATCAAAGTGTTGTGTCATTTTATGTCCTTAGGCGTTGAGTTTTATGCGCATTAGCATAACATTAAGTTTTAAAAATAAAGAGTGTTTAGGTGACCTATGTTTAGTAAAAAAACATTCGAATTTCTTGCTCAGCTTGATAAAAACAATAATAGAGACTGGTTTAACGACCATAAATCACAGTATGAGGAATACGTAAGAGAGCCCGCTTTAGATTTCATTAGGCAAATGCAAGCACCACTTGCTGATGTTTCTAGCCATTTTGTCGCATCAGATAAAAAAGTGGGCGGTAGCTTAATGAGAATCCATAAAGACGCGCGTTTTAGTAAAGATAAAACCCCATATAAAATTAATATAGGGATTCAATTTCGCCATTTTATGGGAAAAGACGTACACGCCCCGGGTTTTTACTTTCACTTAGCAAATGACGAATGTTTTGTAGGTGCTGGTATTTGGCGACCAGAATCAAAGGCGCTTAACGCAATTAGAACCTGCATAGATGAAAACCCAAATAGCTATAAAAAAGCAATTTATGATGAACAATTTAAATCTATATTTGAAATGTCAGGAGAATCGCTAAAACGCCCGCCAAGAGGTTTTGAAAAAGAGCATCCCTTAATAGATGAGCTCAAGCGAAAAGACTTTATAGCCATTAGCTCGCTTACTCAAAAACAAGTATGTAGCAATAATTTAGTTGATACGGTGTTAGAACGTTATAAAGTGGCCGACTCATTAATGGGTTATTTGTGTTTTGCTCTGGAGCAACCATATTAAAATTAAACAACTTAAAAGCGGCTGAGTTGTTTTTTTACTTTTAGACCCAATTTAAAACGTAATGCATTAACGCAAAGAGAGTATTTATGAGCAACCCATTAATTGGCCTTGAAGGCTTACCACCATTTTCAAAAATAAAGCCTGAGTACGTAGTACCAGCACTAAAAGACGGTATCGAGCTTTGTCGTAAAGCCATTGATGACGTGTTAGCTAAAGGCTCGTATACGTGGGATGACTTAGTATTACCCCTTGAAGAAGCTGACGATAAATTATCGCGCATGTTCTCCCCTGTATCGCATTTAAATTCAGTAATGAATAACGACGAATTACGTGAAGCTTACGAGCAGTGCTTACCGTTAATATCTGAATATTCAACATTTGTAGGTCAGCACCAAGGTTTATACAACGCGTATAATACGCTTTATAACAGTGACGAATTTAAAACGCTGACTACAGCACAACAAAAAACAATTACTAATGCGCTACGCGATTTTAAATTATCGGGTATTGCTCTGGCGGCAGAGCAGCAAACACGCTACGGCGAAATTAGCGCGCGTTTATCAGAGCTTGCCTCAAAATTTGGCAACAACGTAATGGATGCCACACTTGCTTGGCACAAACATATTACTGATGAGAGTGACTTAGCAGGCTTGCCAGAATCTGCTCTTGCACTTGCAGCTGATACAGCAAAAAGTAAAGAATTAGAGGGTTGGTTATTTACACTCGATTTTCCATCATATTTACCAATAATGGCTTACGCAGATAACCGCGAATTACGCAGAGAAACCTACACTGCGTTTTCTACGCGCGCATCAGATAAAGGCCCTAACGCCGGTGAGTTTGATAACTCTGATATTATGAGCGAGGAGCTTGCGCTTCGCCATGAACTTGCACAGTTACTAGGGTTTAACAGCTACGCTGAAAAGTCACTCGCGACTAAAATGGCCGAAACACCAGAACAAGTATTCTCATTTTTAGAAGACCTAGCAGCTAAATCAAAACCACAAGCAGAGCAAGAAGTGGCCGAGCTAAAAGCGTATGCTGAGCAAAAACACGGTATTTCTGAATTACAAGCATGGGATTTTGGTTACTACAGCGAAAAACTTAAGCAAGAAAAGTACGCTATTTCAGACGAAGTACTACGTCCTTACTTCCCAGCAAATAAAGTGCTTAGCGGCTTATTCGAAACCGTTAATCGCCTATTTGGTATTAGCGTAAAAGAAGTTACTGACTTTGATACTTATCACAAAGATGTACGCTTTTTTGAAATTGTAGATAGTAGCAATACTCTACGCGGACGTTTTTATCTCGATTTATATGCACGCGACCACAAACGTGGCGGCGCGTGGATGGATGACTGTATGGGTCGTAAAGTACGCGCTAACGGCGAACTACAAACTCCAGTGGCTTATTTAGTGTGTAACTTTAATAAGGCGGTTGGCGATAAACCTGCGCTGTTTACTCATGACGAAGTAACTACTTTATTTCATGAGTTTGGTCATGGCATTCACCACATGCTTACACAAGTTGATGCCGCGCCAGTGGCTGGCATTAATGGTGTAGCGTGGGATGCGGTAGAGCTTCCTAGTCAGTTTTTAGAAAATTGGTGTTATGACGAAGAAGCCCTGAGCTTTATTTCAGGTCATTATGAAACGGGTGAGCCGTTACCTAAAGAGTTACTTGATAAGTTACTTGCTGCTAAAAACTATAACTCAGGCGTACAAATGCTACGTCAAATTGAGTTTTCGTTATTCGATTTTAAAATCCATAACGATTACAAAGTGGGTGAGCAATGCCAAATTCAAGCAGTACTAAACGATGTACGTAGCCGCACATCAATCGTTAAACCGCCTGAGTTTAACCGTTTTCAAAATGGTTTTAGCCATATTTTTGCCGGTGGTTATAGTGCAGGTTACTACTCGTATAAATGGGCTGAAGTACTTTCTGCTGATGCATTTTCTAAATTTGAAGAAGAAGGTATTTTTAACGCTGAAACAGGGCAAGCCTTCATGCAAAATATTTTAGAAAAAGGCGGCAGTGAAGAGCCAATGGAATTATTTAAAAAGTTCCGTGGTCGTGAGCCAAATGTCGACGCGTTACTACGCCATAGCGGTATTGCTGTTTAAAAATTAATATTTAGCACAAACCAAATTAAAGCGCCTTAATGGCGCTTTTTTATTATTTTAAAATTATTATCTAATAATTTTTAGTAATTTCATCCTACCGTACTATGCTTTTAGCACACCTAATAAAATGGACTAAGGCATGGCAAAGTTGGTATTGGCAATTGATGACGACAAGTATGTTCATCATATAATTGAAGAGTCTTTAGCAGGGTTTTGTAAAATAATTCATGCAAAAGATGGCGATGAAGGATTAAGGCTAACCAATAAATACAACCCAGATATTATTTTACTCGATATTGAAATGCCAGGTATGTCAGGTTATGACGTATGTAAAACTATAAAGCAAAGTCAAAATACTCAGGATATTCCCGTTATGTTTCTCTCATCTAAAATAGAGCTAAGCGATCGGGTAAAAGGTTATAGCGTCGGCGCATCTGATTACATTACAAAACCTTTTAATGCAGAAGAGTTAATAGCGCGAATAAAGGTACTTTACGAATATAGGCAAAAATGCGCAAAACTAAAATTGGATATAGTAAAAGCGAATAAAACAGCTGAAATGGCAATGACAGAGTCAGGCGATATGGGGCGTATAATGCGCTACGTTGGACAAAGTTATCACGCTAATAATTTTCAATCGTTGAGTGAATACTTTTTTACCTTTTTTGCTCCTTTAAATTTAGATGTTGTGGTTGTGTTTTGGTATCAAGGAAAAGGTATTTTTTACAGCCAGCAAAGTGGTGTTTGCCCGTTAGAACAAGAGCTGCTTGAGCAACATCGAAATGCTCAACGATTTGTTGATATTGGTAGCAGCACTATTATTAATTACCCCAAAGTGTCCCTTTTGATAAAAAATATGCCTGTTGATAATGATGCTTTGTACGGGCGCTACAAAGATCTTTTCCCGCATATATTAGAAGTGACCAACGAGAAGGTTGTTACCATGGAAAGAAGCGAAAGCAGTTATGAGCAGGCAGCTCAAATAAGTACAGCCCTTCAAGACATTGTTAAGCAGTTAACTACTCAAAATGTAGAGCAAAACAAAAGTACTAAAATATTTATAGAACAGCTACATGAACTTGACTGCGCCATTAAGCTACAACAAACACAAGCAAATCCCGCGGATCTCACCTTATATATATCCCAACTGGATCAAACGATGCAGTTATTTGTATCGGCTAATAGTGATTTAGCCTTTATCAAATATCAGCTTAAACAGGTTGCCGAAAGCCGCAATGAACTTATATCTAATTTACGTACTAAAGCGGAAGCAGTAAAGGTTAATACTAATCATCATAGTGATATAGAGCTATTTTAGTGCTTTAAAGTAAAGCGGTTGATATACTACAGGCGTATTTTATCGTCGGAGTTTATTGTGGTTATTCAGTGTGCTTTTAAAGAGTTACGCCCTTATTTAAATGAATTAGAAACACGCTTTGGTTTAGCCCAATGGGCGCAAAATTGCAGTGGCTTTAGCTTACATTACGATGATAAAGGGTTAAGTCTATTTAAAACCGACGAGCCTAAACTAGGTGCAATTAACGTTGATTTTGTAACCGGTGCTGCTGCCCATAGGCGTAAGTTTGGCGGTGGTAAAGGGCAAGCAATTGCCAAAGCGGTGGGTTTAAATAAAGGCGCAACGCCTGTTGTACTTGATGCTACCGCTGGTTTAGGGCGAGATGGTTTTGTACTTGCCTCGCTAGGGTGCAAAGTTATATTACATGAACGTCACCCGGTTGTAGCTGCACTTTTATACGATGGTTTAAAGCGAGCCTATAGCGATATTGAAATTGGTTTGTGGATGAAAGAAAACATGAGCCTAATATTTGGCTCAAGTCATACTTTGCTCTCTCAATGCGAAAGCATGCCTGATGTTGTTTATTTAGATCCCATGTTCCCGCATCGCGAAAAATCAGCATTAGTTAAAAAAGAAATGCGCGTATTCCAAGAGCTTGTTGGTGCAGACAACGACGCTGACGACTTACTTGATTTTGCCTACCCACTTGCCAGTAAGCGTGTCGTTGTAAAGCGCCCCGATTACGCCCCATTCTTAAACGAAAAAACCCCAAGTATGCAGATCAAAACCAAAAAGAACCGTTTTGATGTCTATGTAAAGGCGGCAATGGTTTAAGCATCAAAACAAATCGACGTTATATCCCTAGAATTTACCCATGTAAGAATCGTTATATTGGGTTTGATCATAGGATCTAGCCTTTTGAATCTAGGATCTTATTACATTTTCATGTTAGAATTTGCGCAATTTTTTGGCATAGCAAAGTAGCACAGTAATGATCTTAGATGATATTCGCATTGTTTTAGTTAACACGTCACATTCCGGCAATATTGGTTCGGCGGCTCGCGCCATGAAAACCATGGGTTTATCAAAACTTTATTTAGTTGATCCTGCTTGCGAAATAGACAGCCAAGCAAGTGCATTAGCTGCAGGCGCAACTGATGTTTTAGGCAATGCAGTTATTGTAGGTACCGTTGAAGAAGCTATCGCTGACTGTACATTAACGATTGGCACAAGTGCGCGTTCTCGTACGCTTTCGTGGCCAATGGTTGAACCACGTGAATGTGGTGAAAAGCTCGTTGCTGAAGCCGTAAATGGTCCTGTAGCGCTAGTATTTGGTCGTGAAAACAGTGGTTTAACTAATGAAGAATTACAGCTTTGTAATTACCATGTATGTATTCCAGCTAATCCAGAGTACAGCTCGCTTAATTTAGCTATGGCCGTACAAACACTTAGCTACGAAACTCGCATGGCATTTTTAAATCAACAACCTAAAAAGGTTGAAGAAGACGATGCAGTTTACCCAAGCTCAAAGCAAACTGAGCTGTTTTATGATCACCTTGAAGACACGTTGTTTAAAACAGGTTTTATCATCAAGCAGCACCCTGGTTTAGTTATGACTAAATTGCGCCGTTTGTTTAACCGAGCTCACCCTGAAGATGCTGAAATGAATATTTTACGCGGTATTCTCACCTCAATTAATAAGGCTATCCCTAAGTAACTTAGGTATAGCTATTAGTTATAAAAGACCTAGACTAATTAACGCGCTAATACTTGACTAAATTACTCAGGTAATTACAATGGCTGTAATACTTGACCAAAGAGGTCAAGTATTGAAAATTTGTTAACTCTACAATTTAAAAGTAAGAGTTTCTAAATCAAATTTTTATCAAGTGATAATACTTGACTAATTTACTCTGGTAATTAAAATTTGCACTCTTTTGTGCAGGGGGCGTTATGAAGTTAACATCAAAAGGCAGATATGCCGTTACAGCTATGCTGGATGTTGCACTACACACAGGTGTAGGTCCTGTAGCCCTTGCTGATATTTCACAAAGACAAGAAATTTCTTTGTCTTACCTTGAACAATTATTTGCTCGTTTACGTAAAAATGGCCTAGTAAGTTCTGTTCGTGGACCTGGTGGTGGTTATTTACTAGGGCGTGAAGCGAGCGTTATCTCTGTTGGCGATATTATTAGCGCCGTAGACGAATCGGTCGATGCAACACGTTGCCAAGGTGCCGATACCGGCTGTCAGAGTGGTATGCGTTGTTTAACACATAATTTGTGGTCAGACCTAAGCGCACGCATAGAAGAATTTTTGAATAATATTACCCTTGCTGAATTGGTGGAAAAATCAGATGTGAAAGAAATAGCATCGCGCCAAGATAACAGTATTAATAATGCAATTAAGCAGTTGGAAAACATTCAAGTAAGCTGTCAACTTTAAGGTTGACCTGCAGCGGAGAGAGAAATGAAGTTACCGATTTATTTAGATTACGCAGCGACCACGCCTGTTGACGAACGTGTTGCTAAAGAAATGATGCAATGCCTGACAATGGACGGTAAGTTTGGTAATCCTGCGTCACGCTCACACCGTTTTGGTTGGCAAGCAGAAGAAGCTGTTGACCAAGCGCGTACAGATATTGCTGATTTAATTAATGCAGACCCACGTGAAATTGTTTTCACATCGGGTGCAACAGAATCAAATAACCTTGCTATTAAAGGTGCAGCACAGTTTTACAAGAAAAAAGGTAAGCACGTTATTACCGCTAAAACTGAGCATAAAGCTGTAATCGACACGTGTCGTGAGCTTGAGCGCCAAGGTTTTGAAGTAACTTACATGGACGTTGAAGAAAACGGCCTACTTGATTTACAAAAACTTGCCGACACAATGCGTGACGACACAGTACTTGTAAGCATCATGCACGTTAATAACGAGCTAGGTGTAATTCAAGATATCGCGACTATTGGCGAAATGTGTCGCGAACGTAAAATTATGTTCCACGTAGATGCAGCGCAAAGCGCGGGTAAAGTATTAATTGACGTGCAACAGCTTAAAGTTGATTTTATGTCGTTCTCTGCACATAAAGTGTATGGCCCTAAAGGTGTTGGCGCACTTTACGTTCGTCGTAAACCACGTGCTCGCCTTGAAGCGCAAATGCACGGTGGCGGACATGAACGTGGTATGCGTTCAGGTACACTAGCTACTCACCAATTAGTGGGTATGGGTACTGCGTTTAAAATCGCTAAGCAAGATTTCGAAAAAGATCACGCACACATCAGCGCCTTACGTAATCGTTTAATCGACGGCATTATGGCTGATATGGACGAAGTATACTTTAACGGCACACAAGACCAATCAGTACCTGGCATTGTAAACATCAGCTTTAACTTTGTTGAAGGTGAGTCGTTACTTATGGCAGTAAAAGACATTGCAGTATCGTCAGGTTCAGCCTGTACATCTGCAAGCTTAGAGCCTTCTTATGTATTACGTGCACTTGGCCGTAACGACGAATTAGCACATAGCTCAATTCGTTTTAGTATTGGTCGCTTTACTACCGAAGAAGAGATTGATTACACCGTCGAATTAATGAAAAACTCTATCGGTCGCCTACGTGAGATGTCTCCACTTTGGGAGATGCATCAAGAAGGTATTGATTTAGATTCAGTTGAATGGGCTCACCACTAATAGTGTGAGCACATACCCTAGCAGGTAATGAGGATAGAATAATGGCTTATAGTGATAAAGTAATCGACCACGTAGAAAACCCACGTAACGTAGGTACTCTAGATAAGAACGATCCGTCAGTGGCAACGGGTATGGTAGGCGCACCAGCATGTGGTGACGTAATGAAATTGCAAATTAAAGTATCTGCCACTGGCGTTATTGAAGATGCAAAATTCAAAACCTACGGTTGTGGTAGCGCAATTGCTTCATCTTCACTTGTAACAGAGTGGGTTAAAGGCAAAACGCTAGACGAAGCAGCGACAATCAAAAACACTGATATCAGTGCAGAGCTAGAATTACCACCAGTGAAAATTCACTGTTCAATTTTAGCCGAAGATGCAATTCAAGCAGCAATTGCAGACTACAAAAGCAAACAAGCGAAGTAAGAAGAGAAACTCATGGCAGTGACATTGACAGATGCGGCAGCAAACCGCGTACAATCATTTTTAGCAAACCGCGGTAAAGGTTTAGGCCTGCGCGTTGGCATTAAAACGACGGGCTGTTCAGGTCTTGCTTATGTACTTGAGTTTGTTGACGATTTAAACGAAGACGATGAAACTTTTGCGGCTAAAGGTGTCACATTAATTGTTGACGCTAAAAGCTTAGTTTACATCGACGGCACAGAGCTCGACTACACTAAAGAAGGCTTAAATGAAGGGTTTAAATTTAGAAACCCTAACCAAGCAGATGAGTGTGGTTGTGGCGAAAGCTTTACCGTTTAAGATTTAAATATCTTTGTAGTATAAATAAGCCCTGCCAGTTAATGTAGGGCTTTGTTATTTTTGAAATTAATTTCTGAATTTTATTGGTTGAAGTTATGCGCTATTTTGAGTTATTTGCAATACCAGTTGACTACAATATTGATTTAGTGACAGTTAACAAGCACTACTTGGAATTACAACGTACTGTACATCCAGATCGCCACGCGAATGCGAGCAGCCGCGATAAGTTAATGGCTGTGCAAAGCGCCGCCGAAATTAACGATGCGCTACAAATATTAAAGCACCCAGTAAAGCGTGCTGAATATATGTTGAGTGAGCTAGGTGTTGATATTCGTGCAGAGCAGCAAACCTTGCAAGATCCAATGTTTTTAATGCAGCAAATGGAACTTCGCGAAGAGCTTGAAGAGCTAACATCATCAAGCGATCCTGATACTGCGATTGCAAATTTTGAAAAACAAATTAAGCAACTAAACGCGCAGTACAGTGCACAACTTGCCGAGCAACTAGCGAGTAACGATGAGCAGCAATATCAACTTGCCGCAGATAATATTCGTAAACTGAAGTTTGTTTATAAGTTGCGTGACGAACTAGAGCGCATTGAAGACAGTTTATTTGACGATTAATTACTTGCTGCAAAGCGAGCAACACGAGTTTAAAGAGCATTATGGCATTATTGCAAATTGCTGAGCCGGGGCAGAGCGCGGCACCACACGAACATAAACTAGCTATTGGTATTGACCTTGGTACAACCAATTCATTAGTTGCAACAGTACAAAGTGGCGAAGCCCGCACGTTAACTGATGATCTTGGCGCGGCTATGTTACCGTCGGTTGTTCGTTATCAAGCAGGCGGTATTACTGTTGGCGCAGAGGCTGCACAAGCAGCAACGCAAGATCCTGCTAATACACTTATTTCGGTTAAGCGTTTTTTAGGCAAAACTCAGGCTGAAATAGAGCAAAGTTATGGCCAATTACCGTATGAGTTTTGTGAAGACAATGGTGCGCTAGCAATAGAAACTGCGGCTGGCAAAATCAGCCCAATTAAAGCATCAAGCCATATTTTAGCTGCATTAAGATCACGTGCTGAGCAAAGCTTTGGTAATCAAGAAATTTTAGGGGCTGTAATTACAGTGCCTGCGTACTTTGATGACGCGCAGCGCCAAAGTACTAAAGATGCCGCAGAACTTGCTGGTATTAACGTACTACGTTTATTAAATGAGCCAACAGCAGCAGCGGTTGCTTATGGTTTAGATTCAGGTCAAGAAGGTATTATTGCTGTTTATGATTTAGGCGGTGGTACATTTGATATATCAGTACTTAGATTACACCAAGGTGTGTTTGAAGTAATGGCAACTGGCGGCGACTCAAGCCTCGGCGGCGATGACTTTGACTCACTACTTGTTGATTACTTTAAGCAGCAAACTGGTGTGTCAGCGTTGTCACCTTCAGTTTTACGTTTATTCATCAATAAAGCAAAGGCCTGTAAAGAAGCATTAAGCCAATACGCTAAAGTAAACGTAGGTCTTGAGTTTGACGATCAAAAATACACAGTAGAAGTAACGCGCGAAACGTTTGACGAAATGGCTATGCCACTCGTTAAAAAAACGCTGCGTTCGTGTCGTCGTGCTGTAAAAGATGCTGGCATAGAAAACGACGAAGTACTGCAAGTTATTATGGTAGGCGGTTCAACCCGTATGCCACTGGTACGTAGCCAAGTACAAAGTTTTTTTGATAAAGAGCCACTGACTTCAATCGACCCAGATCGTGTAGTAGCACTAGGTGCTGCGCTTCAGGCTGATGTGTTAATTGGCAATAAGCCTGATTCTGACATGTTGTTACTTGATGTATTGCCGTTGTCGCTAGGCCTTGAAACGATGGGCGGTTTGGTTGAAAAAATCATTCCACGCAATACAACGATTCCGGTAGCACGCGCGCAAGAATTTACAACGTTCAAAGACGGCCAAACGGCAATGTCGTTGCATGTGCTGCAAGGTGAGCGTGAGCTTGTTGATGATTGTCGATCGCTTGCTAAATTTAGCTTAAAAGGTATTCCACCAATGGCGGCAGGCGCTGCGCATATTCGTGTGACCTTTAAGGTAGATGCAGATGGTTTATTAAGTGTTTCAGCCATGGAAAAATCAACAGGCGTACAAGCTGAAATTCAAGTTAAGCCTTCGTTTGGTTTATCTGACGACCAAGTAGCTAACATGCTAAAAGAGTCAATGAGTAACGCGAAAGGCGATATGCAAGCGCGTATGCTCAAAGAGCAACAAGTAGAAGCACTGCGTGTAATAGAAGCGCTTAATGCATCACTTGCAGCTGATGGTGCATTGCTTGATGATATGCAACTAGCTAACTTACGCACTGAAATTGCAGAACTGGTAAAAGTGCGCGAAAATGCACAAGAGCCTGGCGAAATTAAAGCAGCTATCGAAAAAGTCGATAATGCGAGTAGCGACTTTGCATCGCGCAGAATGGATGCATCAATTAAAAAAGCCCTTACAGGGCAGTCAGTAGACAACATTTAAGAGAGATTAGAATGCCACAAATTGTTTTTCTTCCACATCCTGAATTATGTCCTGACGGCGCTGCAATCGAAGCACCTACAGGCCAAACAGTACTCGACGCTGCGCTTAAAAATGGTATTAGCATTGCGCATGCTTGCGAAAAGTCGTGTGCATGTACTACGTGTCATTTAGTGATTCGTGAAGGATTTGATTCACTACAAGAAAGTGATGAGCTAGAAGATGACATGCTAGATAAAGCATGGGGCTTAGAGCCAGAGTCACGTCTTGGTTGCCAAGCAATTATAAGAGATGAGGACTTGGTGGTTGAAATACCTAAGTACAATCTCAATATCGTTAATGAAGAGCACTAGTTTTTAACGATGTATATATTAAAAGCCGCTGTTTGATACAGCGGCTTTTTTGTTTCAAGAAAGCATTTATAAACACGTAGCAGCGACTTTATGTCGCGTTTTTAAATATCAAACGTTTTAAGTTAAATTTTTCTAATCTCAAACTTGAACATCAAAATGATCACGTATTTTTCAGATTATATAAACGCGGGGTAAACCCGCTGCTACGAGTTCAACCCAATCCCTAAAATCTATTTCGGAGGTGTATTTTGAGTAATCTTATTTTTTCTGACTCATTTATTAACGGCGAATTTTATAAAACTGATACGCACTTTAGCGTTAACGATCCCGCGACCGAAAAAAGTATTGTTGATGTAAGCGATATTGACGAGCAGGGTGTAAATAGAGCAATAACCGCAGCTCAAGGGGCTTTTGTTAAGTTAAAAGCGACGAATGCCACCGAGCGAAGCGAAACCTTGATGCGCTGGTATGAGCTAGTAATAAAGCACAAGCAAACACTTGCAGAGCTAATGACCAAAGAGCAAGGCAAGCCGCTCAAAGAATCTCTTGGTGAGATTAATTACGGTGCAGGTTTTATCAAATGGTTTGCAGAAGAAGCCAAGCGTAGTTACGGAGATGTAATTCCGCCAACAGATAACTCGCATCGTTTAACTAGTTTTAAGCAGCCTGTAGGTGTTGTGGCGGGTATAACGCCTTGGAACTTCCCTGTTGCTATGGTTACTCGTAAAGTAGCTCCAGCTTACGCTGCGGGCTGTAGTTTTATACTTAAACCTTCTGAACACACGCCACTATGTGCTATTGCACTTGCTTATCTGGCCGATCAAGCTGGTTTTGTTAAAGGTGCATTTAACGTACTCGTATCACAAGATGCTAAAACAGTCGGTAAAATGCTGACTGACTCAGAAATCGTGCGTAAGTTTACATTTACCGGCTCTACCGGTGTAGGTAAGCAGTTACTATCGCAATGTGCAGACACAATTAAACGTACATCAATGGAGCTCGGTGGTAATGCTCCTTTTATTATTTTTGATAATGCAGATTTAGATGAAGCAGTTGAAGGATTAATGGCGGCTAAATTTAGAAATAGTGGGCAGGCATGTGTTGCTGCAAACCGTATTTTTATACAGCGTAATATTCTCGATAAAGTACTTTCAAAAATCACCCCTAAGGTTGCAGCGTTAAAAGTGGCAAATGGTTTTGAAGACGATGTCGATATTGGTCCACTCATTTATCCTAAAGCCAAAGAGAAAGTACAACACTTAGTACAAGACGCACTCGATAAAGGCGCTACGTTGATTGGCGATAATAGTGACTTAGGTGGCAGCTTTCAAAACCCATTAATAGTAAACAACGTAACTACTGAGATGGATATTTACCACGAAGAAGTATTTGGTCCAGTATTAACGGTTATTCCTTTTGATGAAGAAAGTGAAGTGCTTGCACTTGCTAACGATGTACCATTTGGTCTGGCAGCCTACTTTTACAGCCAAAATATTAAGCAAATTTACCGAATTAGTGAAGGGCTTGAATTTGGTATGGTCGGCGTAAATGAAGGTGTTATATCAAACCCAGTAGCGCCTTTCGGTGGCGTTAAGCAATCTGGTTTAGGCCGAGAAGGTGGGCATCAAGGGCTGAATGAGTACCTAGAAGAAAAATACGTCTGCATTAAAATATAACGGCAGTTAAGTATACAAGCGCGAATTTACTTCGCGCTTTTTTATGACGTTAATATGGCAGATATATGAACTTTATCTTTTACTGTTGCTACCCAAAGCGCTAAATGCTACCTTTGGGAACATATTTTTTGTTAATAAAACAACATAAAAAAACAAATAAAAAGTAAAAGGATTTCTATAAGTAGAAATAACCCCGTGTGTAAATGCCACCGTAAGGTGGCATTTTTTTGTTTGGATAGGTATAGGCTGTAATAAGCGCATTTTGAATAAAGGCATGGCTTATAGGTGCTAACTTATAGGTGTGTAACCGGGTATGTTATCAAAATCTACCTCATCTAGCTGCTCTGGGTTAGCATATTCATTGATATAATTTTTATAGACTTGCGACTCAATAAAAATAGCAAAAATGTCAGCATCAAGGTGGTTTTTAGCAACCATTGACCCTAAAATAAATAAACACTCACTGACCGGTTTTGCTTTTTTGTAGGGCCTGTCTACCGCAGATAGCGCTTCAAAAATATCCGTAATAGCCATTAACCTTGCAGGCACCGACATTTGCTCTTTGGTTAAACCTCTTGGGTAACCAGTACCGTCAAGTTTTTCATGATGACCTAAAGCATATTCAGTCACATTGCTTAAGTGTTTAGGGAACGGCAGGGCATCTAAAATATTTTTAGTTACATCCATATGACGTTTCATTACTTCACGTTCGGCTTCGGTTAACGTGCCTCTTCGTATTGTTAAGTTTTCAACTTCATCAGCTGAGAGCAATGGTGT
Source organism: Pseudoalteromonas sp. NZS71_1 (assembly GCF_015864305.1). Taxonomy (NCBI): domain Bacteria; kingdom Pseudomonadati; phylum Pseudomonadota; class Gammaproteobacteria; order Alteromonadales; family Pseudoalteromonadaceae; genus Pseudoalteromonas; species Pseudoalteromonas sp. NZS71_1. The sequence continues at coordinate 175,791 of NZ_JADYXM010000007.1, forward strand.
ATTAATATCATTTATAACGAGTTGGTATTTGTTTGCAATGCGTTCAATGTGCTCAAGTTCTGCATCACCTAAAAACTCGCCCCCTACATTCACACGCTGTAATAATGCACGGTCTAATGCTAACTGTTTAAGCTCGGTATCAAGTAGGCGTTCAAATTGTTGAACTTCGATAGGTTTTTGCAGTTTCATCGCACAGATGATTTTTTGCTGATACGCTATTTTTAAATCTCGGCTAATTATTTCAAATTTAGCATCTACATATTTTATTCGATCAAAAATAGTTTCTAGTTTTGTCGACTTTTCCATAATGTGATCGGGAGTCGCGATTTTCCCGCAGTCATGTAACCAGCCTGCTATATCAAGTTCATGCCGGTCGGCCTCACTCATCGAAAATGAAGCCAAAGGGCCTTTATTTATATCATGTACGGCATCAGCTAGCATTAACGTGAGTGCTGGTACTCGTTTACAATGGCCACCGGTATGAGGAGACTTTTCATCTATTGCCATCGCAATTGTTTCAGCAAAGGTCGAAAAAAGATCTTCCATTCCCTTAATTAGTGTTGAGTTAGTTAGTGAAATAGCGCCTAAAGAGGCAAAAGATCGAATTAGAGTGACAAGCTCTTCACTAAAAGGAATGTTTTTATTTTGCGCATCTTTTACATTTATAAGCTGGATTACACCAATAATGTCATCTTCGTGATCTTTTAAAGGAATTGTTAGCATGGACTCAGAGCGGTAACCCGTGCGGGCATCCATTTTGCGAGCTGCGCTCATATCAAAGGGCAGGGCATCATACACGTCAGGAATGTTAATCACTTCGCCAGAATTTGCAGAGTGGGCAACAATAGCTGTTTCGTTTGGTTTGCCATCAATAAAAAGATCTATATTAGGAAAATCTACAGGGCTCCCTAAAGTGCCACCTAAATAAAGATTTAATGACTTATTTATTACCGTTTCAAACTTGAGTTGTTTGTTTGGGGTAATAGAGTAAATGCTGCCAGCATCAGAATTTGCTATCGACATCACAACTTGCAGTATTTCATCAAGTAACTTAGACGAGTTTTTTTCTGTTGTTAGCCTAATACTAATATCGATAAAATGCTGAAGGTTTGTTTTGTCTTTAATGTGCTGTCGCATATGTTTACTACTTTTTAGTATGTTTGAAGGCACCATTCCAATCCTTAGCTAGTGTTTGCAAATCAGTGCCCTTAATACGTTCGATAAAAATGGTATAAACGTCAGAGCTAAATACGGTCGTGCTGTGTAGTTCTTTAAATAAGCTAAGCGCTTGTGGCCAGTTTTTATTATAAAAAAGCGTCATGGCCTGCTGTGATTTTTTAACTTCATTTAACTGTTCTTCATCGAGCTTATCTGTAAAGTTTATAGGCTCAAACAACAGTACAGCCGTTGTTTTTCCGACAACTTGTACTTTATCTATTAAACGAAATGAAATATGAGGGCATTCCTTCATCGTTTCTTCTGTAACAAGAATAGCTACGCCATAAAATTTGGTCAAGCTTTCTACTCTAGCACCTAAATTAACAGTATCACCAAGAACTGTATAGGCTTTACGGTAAACCGAACCCATATCACCTACATTCATATCGCCAGTACTTAAACCGATACCAATTTTTATTGCAGGCTGGCTGCTTTCTGCAAATAACTGATTTATTTGCGTTAACCCGTTTATCATACCCATAGCGGCTTCAACACCATGGCGAGCGTGGTTTTCATCTTTTAGTGGAGCATTCCAAAATGCCATCACCATATCGCCTACGTACTTATCAATAGTTCCGTTATGATCAAATATGATTTTGGTAATAGCCGTAAGATATTCGTTTAAATATTCACTTAACTGATGAGGCGACATACTTTCTGATACTGAAGTGAAACTACGAATGTCGGCAAACAACACCGTCATATTTTTTCGCTCACTTTTTTGAGATAAACTTTTACCCTGTAGTATCATCTGATTTATACGCTCAGGAGGCATATATTGGTCAAACATAGATTTTATTTTTCGGCTATGTTTCATTTCAGCGATAGATCCAACAATGATGTAATAACCCGCTAATATAATGATGAGTAAAAGGGGCATTAATAAAGGTAAACTAATTTTTTGTACTGACCATAAATAAACGTTTAAAAATATAACGACACTTGTGACTATAAGAGACAAAATAATAATAAAACGTGCGCTCTTACCGTGGCTAAAAAACGACAGTACGCTACCCGTTAATGCAATGATGAGTAAACTTGCTCCCAGTGACCAATTAGGTTTAGATGGCAGTAGCTCTGGGTGCATTAATCCTTCAAATATATTGGCATGAACCTCCACACCGGGATACTGTAAACCAACAGGTGTTGATCTTAAATCAGCGAGTCCAATTGCCGATGTGCCAATAAAGGCTACAGTGCCTTCTAATTCCTCTAAACCAATTTTTTTGGTCAAAATATCGGTAGCCGAATAATAAGGGAAGCTATGTGCACGCCCTTTGTAAGGAATTAATATTTGCCCATATTCATCAGTTTGAATCCACTTATCTTGAAACTTTATACCTTCGAATAATGTTATACCATCTAATATATTGGAACGAGTTTCTATGTTTTCAGCAAGAGTATAAAGTCGAGCAACTTCAAGTGCTAAAGAAGGGTAGAGCTTATTGCCAACTCGATTTATAAGAGCTGCTTTACGTATAAAGCCATCTTCATCGCTATGTGCATTGATAAAACCGGTGCCCGTTGTAGCATTTTGTAACTGAGGAATATTTACAATAGCACCAGGGAACTGGTTTATTTGTGAATTAGTATGATCTGCATTTGCCCATACAACACTGCTTTTAGCTGGCAAGTTTTGATTAGTGAGTTGTTCATCAATTAATAAAAAACCAAGAACAGTATCATTTTTAGATAATGCGCTTGCTAGTTTTGTGTCTGCATCGACTTGTTTAGTAATTTCAGCAAAGGGGATGGTGTACTTTTTTGATAAATCTGGAATTTCAGACATAATTTTTGTAACGGGGTTTTCTTCCTGTTCAGAAAAAAATATATCGAATGCAATAACAATAACACCTGCATCAGTAAGCTTTGTAACAAGGTCAGCTACTTTTGAGCGACTCCAAGGAAAGCGTCCTTGTTCTTGCATGCTCCTTTCGTCGATATCAATTATTACAACGGTTTCATCAATACGCCTAGGCGTCTCTGAAAGTGTTAGTAACAACCGAGAGTCGTATATTATACCTTCTACGCGATTAACTAACTTTGCAAGCGACCCAGTTGAAAATAGCTCTATTGATGCAATTAATAATGTAATAACAGCGCCAATGAAAAAGTGCTTTGAAGTAATTGGTTTTAAGGAGCTAATGAGTAACGTTCCTTGATAGACTAAAAATCAAAAACTCGTCCTTCTCGGCCGCACTCTATTTTTACCTGTTGAGCGTACTGCGTGTGTAAATATTTTTCTATAGCTAATAACTGTTCATCGGTTCTTGATGGATCGTGGCTAATAATAACCACATTTTTAATACTCGCTTTTATAGCCAGCTCAGCAACCTGATCTATGGTGCTATGCCCCCAACCATGTTTAAGAGGCAAGTCTGCATCTATAAATTGAGCATCATGAATTAGTAAATCAGCGCCTTCAATAAAGTTGACCCATTCGCTAATACTTGTGTTTGCTTTTTCTGGCGGATTTAGCTCATTGTCGGTAACGTAAGCCACCTTTTTTTCATCTGCTTTAATACAATAAGCAGTACCACCACCAGGGTGATTTAGTGGAGCAGTCGAAACCAAAAAACCATTAAGTGTAAATTGCTTTTGAGACGATAAATCAGTATTAAGCGTAATGCTGGCAGGTAAATCTTGATAACACACCGGAAAGTACGAACCACTCATTTGCTTTAATATGGCATCTTGGCTTTTTTTATCATCAACGTTACCCACAGTAATAGTTATATCGCGGTTGGGTTGGTAAATAGGTTTAAAAAAAGGAAACCCTTGAATATGGTCCCAATGGTTATGCGTTAGCAAAATATTGATAGGACTTTGTGTTTCTAGTAAACGTGTACCGAGTTCTACAATACCGGTACCAGAGTCTAAAATAAGATCTTTGCCATTATTTTGTTCAATGTACACACATGAGGTATTTCCTCCAAAAATGTGGGTATTACTTCCTGCTGAAGCCATTGAGCCTCTAACACCAAAAAATTCAACTTTCATAATTTAAGGCTAAGCTCCATCTTCTACAAAATTGAATTTAGAAATACTAACATTGTTAGAGTTAGTGTCATTACAGGTGCTGCTTACAACAACTTGGGTGTCATTTTGTAAGATGATTGAAGTAAATACATGTGTACTGGTACATTGGCTTGCTTCATAAAATCCGGCACCACTGGCTCCAAACGTATTATCTAAAGTACCGTCAGTTAAAATACGCGCTAACATTCCTTTATTGTTAGCCATGCCGGCTAAAATAAGTTGATTGCTACTATCGAGCGCTGCACCACTTAGCTCAGTGTTACCGCTTGACGCCAAAGTATATTCACCGACACCATTTACGGCAAAGTTAGTATCAAGCGCACCCGTAACGAGCAACCTAATAACATTGGCTTTATTTGGCGAATCAATAAGGTTTGCTATTAAATATAGCTTACCCGTTGTGTCAGTTAAAATCTGCGCTATTTTATTGTCGGTATCTGTGGTTTCTTCACCTAGATATTTAAATACTTCAGTACCGTTTGAGCTTAGCTTCAATGCAATTAGCTTTGAAGTGCCACTTAATACTGCCTTACCACCAATGAAAATATCTGCATTGTCGGTATGTACACGGTTATAGTACTCAAAAGCTGAGCCTATGATACTTCCGCCAGTGCCAAAGTTAGGCTCAAGGGTACCTTCTGGCGTCAACATTATAACGATTGGGCTAGGAGTGCCACTTATTACGATTGACCCAACAGTAATAATGTTACCGCTATTATCAAGTGCAATACCTGTCAGGTTTACCAATTCTGCGCCACTGACAGAGGTTGTGTATACACCGTCTGTTGCAAATGAAGTGTCTAAATTACCAGACTGATCAACTTTAGCTACAAAGCCCGCTTCACCATTTTCACTATTTTTAGAGCCTGTAATAACTAAATTGCCGTCGCTTTGCTCGGTTAAAGCGACGCGCGACTTACTCAAATCTATGGCAATTTCTTTATGGCCACTTTCGCTAAAGCTAGTATCTATATCACCCGCACTCGTAAAGCGTGTTAATACTAACTTAGTAATTGAGTCCGATTTAGCCGTTGATGCAAGAATGTACTTACCAGCATGAGGGTCATTGCTAAGTTGTAAAACGTGCATTGATTCATCGTTTGTCGCATCTACTAAATTATTAAGGGTAAAGTAACCATTCGTTTCAAAGTTACTAAATAATGTGGCTTGGCTGTCTATTGCTGCAATAAACGGTTTTGTATTTGAGTCATCATTAACACCAGCTACCCAAATAGTGTCATTAGAGTCGATAGCTAAAGTATTGGCAAATTGCTTACCACTTATACCATCAATTATATTAATGCCGGAGGTGCCATAGGCACTATCTAAAGTACCTTGATTATTAATCCGTGCTGAAAATAATTTTTCTGAGGCTGATACGCCAGTCGTCCCCGACAAGCTAATACCATTGTTGATGGGCTCATGTTTAATGCCCGCAATGTTAGCGCCGCCATCACCATTTCCACTATCATTATCAATATCATAAATTGCAATACCAGCATTGCCAAAGGTGGTGATTAGCTCCCCATCTTTATTAATAGCTAATACTACCGCTTCTTTTTCACCGCTGGTTCTTGTTACATATCCACCTGCAAAGGCAGTAAATTCAGAATCAACAACTCCGCCTACAGCAAAAAGTTCGTCGTCTTTATCATTATCAGATATATCAATTGTTAGTGCTGCGCCACCATTAAAGTTATTGTCATTATCGCCATCAGATTTTAAATAACGAAGTAGAGAGTCTTTTGTTCCCTCTGCATTGGTAACACTCCCTACCACTAAGTAATCAGACTTATCAAAGTTCTTAACGGCAAAGCCTTCATCATCTCGATTAGCGCCGCTAACATCTACAATAGCTGGAGTAGAGTTCTCAAAATCTAAATCTGATTTTTTGTAATGTATCCATAGGCTATCGTTTTGAGTGCCGTCAAAGTGTTTGCCCACAGCCAGTAATTTATCGCCATCAATTTCAAGGTCATTAATAACGGTAGTACTATTAAGCGTTGTACATTGAATATCTGCGCCACTTTCATCGTCGTCATCATCATCGTCATCATCCGAACCAGTACTTAACGTTCCAGCGAGATCCATTTTAAGTATACAAGCTTCATTATGGGTGCCATCAAAACTAGAATAGGCAATGAAAAGATCTGTACCGTCAGAAATAATAGCGGTGGCTTCTTCGTCTTGATCTAAATCGAGTATTTTAGTGCCGGTGTTATTAAAGGCAGTATTCATATCACCATTGTTTGAGTAAGAGATAATAAGAAGGTCTTTATCAGCATTGTTGGTAAAACCAACAAAATAAAGGTTGCCATTAAGCTCTATACTGTCTTTAAATTCGCCACCAGAAAAAATGTCTGAAAGATCAAGCTCTCCTGTAATTGGGCGTCCAAATGTCAAATCTTCAATTGGAATAAAAAGCTCAACTTCATCAGTAATATTAACGGTTATGTTAACGTTTGAACTTTCATTAGGGATGCCATCATCAGTTATAGTGATATTTAAGATATATTGATTAGTTGTTTCAAAATCAAATGGGCTTTCACCTGCGGTTGATAAAACACCAGAGCTGCTATTAATTTCAAATAAAGCAGTGTTACCGCCAGTTAAACTATAAGTTAAAGTCTGGTTCTCAATATCTGACGCGCTAACAGTCCCTATAATGTCACCATCTGTAGCATTTTCATTAATACTAAAAATTTGAACTGATGCTACGGGGGCATCGTTAACGGCTGTTACGGTAATGGCTACTGTGGCTGTATTGGTTCCACCATTATTATCACTAACAGTATAAGTTACTGTGGCAAGTCCATTGATATTGGTTGCAGGCGTATATTGAATTTGATCGCCAATTATCGAGACCGAGCCAATATCAGCTGAGGCTGAGGCAATCACCAAGCTATCGCCATCAGAGTCAGTATCATTTGCTAATGCGTTTATCAGTATTGGTGCAGCATCTTCAGCCATGGTCGCGGTATCGTCATTGGCAACAGGCGCATCGTTTACTGCAGTTATCGTAATAGTGAGTGTGGCAGTATTCGTTCCACCATTATTATCACTAACAGTATAAGTTATAGTGGCGAGTCCATTTTCATTCGGTGCAGGGGTGTATTGAATTTGATTGCCAACTACTGAGGCTGAGCCAATATCGGCTGATGCTGCACTGATCGCCAGGCTGTCGCCATCTACATCTGAGTCATTTTCTAATACGTTTATCAGTATTGGCGCTGCATTTTCAGCCATGGTCGCGGTATCGTTATTGGCAATAGGTGCGTCGTTCACTGCCGTTATCGTAATAGCGACCGTAGCGGTATTCGTTCCACCATTATTATCACTAACAGTATAAGTTATTGTGGCGAGTCCATTGGCGTTGGCAGCTGGGGTGTATTGAATTTGATTGCCAACTACTGAAACCGTACCAATGTCAGCTGAGGCTGCACTTATTGTTAGGCTGTCGCCGTCTTCATCTGAGTCATTTGCTAATACGTTTATTAATATTGGCGCTGCATCTTCAGCCATGGTCGCGGTATCACTATTAGCAACAGGTGCGTCGTTCACTGCAGTTATCGTAATAGTAACCGTAGCGGTATTCGTTCCACCATTATTATCACTAACAGTATATGTAACTGTTGCTAAGCCGTTGCTATCGGCTGCAGGTGCGTATTGAATTTGATTGCCAACCACTGAGACTGAGCCAATATCTGCCGAGGCTGCGCTGATTGTGAGGCTATCACCATCCACGTCTGAATCATTTGCTAATACGTTTATTAGTATTGGCGCAGCATCTTCAGCCATGGTAGCCAAGTCTGCGTTTGCAACTGGGGCATCGTTTACGGGAGTAATAGTAATAGTTAATGTTGTTGTACTTGAACCACCGCTACTATCGCTTACAGTATAAGTAACTGTTGCTAAACCGTTGCTGTTAGTCTCAGGAGTGTATTGAATTTGATTGCTTATCACTGAGACCGAGCCAGTATCTGCCGAGACAGCGCTGATAGTGAGGCTATCGCCATCCACGTCAGAGTCATTTGCTAATACGTTTATTAGTATTGGGGCAGCATCTTCATCAATTGTAGCTGAGTCAGCGTTTGCAATTGGAGTATCATTTATTGGTAGTATAGTAATTGTTAAGTTTGTAGTTGCAGTACCGCCGCTTCCATCGCTTATTGTGTAGCTAATAATTGCTGTTCCATTTGTATTAGCAGCAGGCGTGTATTGGATTTTATTATCAACAACAGATGCAGAACCTATATCTGCAGTAGCAGCTGTTATTGTAAGAGTATCGCCATCAATGTCGGAGTCGTTAGCTAGTACGTTAACTAATAACGCAGGAGCATCTTCGTTCATCGTTGCTGAATCAGTATTTGCAGTAGGGGCATCATTAACGGGTGTCACGGTAATCGTCACACTTGCTGTTCTGTCGTTTATGCCTTCATTACCAGTGCTATAACCATCCGTAATGGTGTAAGTTAGTACTATCTCACCTGAAAAGTTTGCTGGTGGAGTAAACTGTATTTTTCCGGCGACAATAGTCGCTTCTCCAGCAATATTTTCTATGTTCGAAATACTAATCGTATCGCCATCTGCATCAGTGTCGTTAGCTAGCACGTCTAATAAAGATGCAGAGCTGTCTTCGTCTAACGTATATTGATCGTCATTGGCTTCTGGAAAAGTATTAACGCCGCTTTCACTTAAGGTTACTTGAGCTGTAGCAGTTAAGCCTTGCTCATTTGAAATTGAATAAGTAAAGCTATCTACACCAATAAAACCTAAGTCTGGTTGGTAGGTAAATGAGCCATCAACTTTTAATGTAAGCTCGCCATTTTGAGTTGCATTAATTGCAGTGCTATTAACTGATAAATCGCCAGCCTCAATATTAAAATCGTTAACTAGTAGGCCATTTTGCGTAGTTACTTCAAATAGTTTATTTTTACTAAACTGATAGGCATCATTTTGTGCAACAGGGTTATCAGGTTCACTGTTTATTATTAAAGTTACTGTCGCTGTAGAAGTCGCTCCTAAAGCGTCAATAGCTTGATATTGAAATTGATCAACACCATTAAAATTAGCATCTGGTACATAACTAAAACTGCCATCAATTGCTAATAATAGTTGGCCATGTGTAGGTGCTACGATAAATGTTTCATCAACTGAAAAACTGTCATTATTTGGGTCAGTATCGTTACTAAGCACACCATTGGCTGCTGTAACCACAAGTGTTTCATCTTCGCTTAAACTATAGCTATCATTTTTTGTTATAGGGGCTACGTTAGTGTTTGAACTTACAATGGTTACATTTGCAATAGCCTGAGCACCTTGTGCATCAACAACTCTATACTGAAAGCTGTCTTCACCTTGCATGTTTTGCTCACCTTGGTATTCAAAGCCACCATTATCAAAAAGAGTTAATTGTCCTCTTGTCGGTTCGTTAACAGGCGTTGTATCAACAGTTAAGTTATCTAAGTCTATATCGCTATCGTTAATAAGTAAGCCAGGCGATAGGACAACTAAGGCTCCATTGTTTGTAATGTTATAAGTATTATCAAGTGCAATAGGGGCGTCATTAACAGCTAAAATAGTTATCTCTACAACTGCGGTGTCTGTCATACCTAGCTCGTTAGCAACTTGATAGCTAAAGGCATCTTCACCATTAAAGTTTGCAATAGGGATATAAGTAAAATCCCCATTTTCATTTATATTAAGCGTGCCATGCTGCGGTAGAATTAAGGCATCAGCATTTACACGTAAAACGCCACTGTATTGATTTGTATCATTTGTTAATACGTTGCCTTGTAGAGTTTGATCTTCACTTATCTGAAACTGATCGGCATTAGCTTCTGGCGCAAATGCAAGCTCTCCACCCACTGGTGCTATGTTTATTGTATTAGCAAAGCCACTTTCACCACTGCCATCAACACCGGTAATAAGTACTTGATAACTTTTATCTGTCAATGACTCGGTAATGCTTAATGCAGTATCTTGAATACTTAAAAATTGTTGCCCGTTTTCTAACTCATTAATATTAGTAGATGAGACACCCGCTTGAGTTGCAATATAAACATTATAACGATTAAGTTCAGGGTTAGCTTGCCACGAAATATTAATATTATCTTCGTCTCGCTGAGCTGTAACCCCTTCAATTTGATATGGTTGCCAGTTAAAAGTAATTGCATCAGCAAGGACTTGGTTATCTAAAGTGTCAGTTATCCATATTTCTAGGCGTATCTCTCCTGGAGTTACCCCATAAAGCACAGGACTGAGGCCTATAATTGATTTTTCGTAGCCAAAACCACAATCAGAAGAACACAGTGATATGCTTTTATTTACGCTAGGGAGCACTAAATTAACTTCAGCAATGCCATCCGCATCCGAAGCTTCAAGTAAAAAAGAAACATTACCTTGCACGGTTTCGTTTATTTGTGAAAAAACAATATTAGCGCGCGTATTGGCTATGCTTGATCCAACAACTCCTCTACTTGAAGTGACAGCACCTAAAACTTTTGTATTCTTGGTTTGATTACTTGCTATAACGCCAGCCAAATTTATATAGCTAGTCACCGTTGGCGTTAATACTTCAGCTGTAGGTGATTTTATAGCTTCTTGAGAAGGGCTTTCTTCTGAGCCTCCACAAGCACTTAACAAAAACACCATAGAACCAAGCAAAAATATATTTTTTGCTGTCATTTTAAATACTCCATAATAAAAGCTTTGTATCCAATGTGTTTATGGTTCTAATTTAAAAGAACCGCTAGCATTTACATCAGGATTATTTATTTCGTTAAGATTAAAGTTGCCAGTAATGTTGTCTAAGTCATTCAAAAATATTGCCTCAACATCGCCTTCGGCTTTATTGTTACCATGGGATGCAAATGTAACGGCTAGGTCAAGTTCGCTTAAATTTATTAAGCCGCTGTAGGCTGCATACCAATTTCCGTCGGCGTCATTAAAACTAATTTCGCCATCAGGCACTGTGCCATTATCAAAATCAACGGCCATAGTCATAGCAAAGTCAGTAACAGCACCCACACTCGAATTTACATTAAAGCTTGATGCTTCATAGTTAAATACACCTTGGCGCTGAGCTATTTGATCGACTAAAGACGCGCTGCTAACTGTTTGAAATTGTTGTTCAGAATATACATCCATAGCATCTGTATCTGTTTCAAAGGCATTTACTTCAACTTCAGTTGCAGCTACTTGCTCAGTTTCTTCTTCGTTGTCATCTTTAGGATCGATCGTTACAATATTTTGATCAAACACACGTGCCGCACGCGTCGTTTTTAATACTTCACCAGTGGCTGTAATTTGCGCAAACGAAAATGCTTCGTTATCACCCAAAGAAACTACGCTATTATTTTCTAAAGTTAGATCTATTGCGCCATCCCATACAGCTAAAAATACATTGCCTTCAACGAGCTGAACTTCAAAATGTGTTCCACGTATACCAATAGAGCCCACGGGAGTTTTTACACTATAAGAGCCGCCATTTTTTTTAATTACACCTGAAATAGAGCGTAAACCACCTTTAAGTAACTCAATAGAAGCAGAACCTTGTTGGGTATTATCATCAAATTCGTAGTTAGCAATATTTAGTTCTGAATTTTCTTTTAAAGCGATTAAACCACCATCCGACATTGAAAATTGCGCTTTGCTTTTCTCTCCGGTCGTAATGCGATCTACACCAAAAACGGTATCTCTGCGCTGCAACTGCCGTTGTTGTTCAGAGCTTCCATCAACCGCTAGTACAGAGCCTCGCGCTAAAATAGTTTTACCAGCAGGATCATTTGCTTGTGTATAAAAACTTACACAAAGTAAAGTGGTAATTACAGGGAGTAAATGTTTCATAAATACCTTAAATTAAAATGAGTAAGAAGCGCTTAAATTGATATCTAAACGGTCATATTCGAATAAAGAAATATTACTGGATTTATCTTGATAGTTGGCAGCCAACTGTATTGCTAAATCACGATTAACTAAATAGCGAACAGTGGTTGAGAGCATAAAGAGGTTATCGGCACGTTCTTGTAAAAATAAAGGGTGATCATCTTTATAATTAATCCATTGGTATCCAGCAAGAGATAACAACTGCCAATGTTGAGCTAGTTGAGTGTTCACTTGGTAGTACAAACTCGTAATATTACGGCTATTAAATTCACCTTCAGTAATATCGGCTTCTTCATTTTTAGCGTTAACACTTAAACTTTGAAACCATTGCTTAGTTGCATAGCTAGCTCCTGCGTTTATTGCATAAAACGAATTATCGAGCTTTTCATCAAATCTATTGTTTAAAACACCCGCAGTCGCAGAGCTAAATAAATTAACTTGTTTATTCAGATTATAACTAGCACCTGCTGTTAAAGCTGATTCAGTACGATAAAGATCGCCATCAAGCATTAATGGAGTCGTCGATATTTGTGCAAACCAACTTATGTCATTTTGTTTATATTGATAGGCAGCATTAATATGCGCATTTATACGATCGTATTGGCTGAGTTCTGCAAACTTGTACCACCCGGTATTAACGCTCAAAGTGATTAAACTTTTTTGATCTATAGGGTGAGAGTACTTTCCTCTGTAATTTAGTCGCGCATAGTTGTCTTGCGTACTTTTACTTTCTGGCGATAATAAAAATTCACCAATATTAGGAATTATAATCGTATTTTCTGCCGTACCCGCATTTACGTTGCCATCAACGCCAAGTGCAAGCTCAATATTTTGCTTATAAGAACGCCCAGCTTCTTGCTTTTTAAGTGTGGTTGTATCAAGTAACGACTGTGCCGAAGACTTTATGTTATTAGGTGTGTTAGGTGAGTTAATCAGTATTAAAGCTTGAGTATCGGCAGCAGGTAAATTATTAACGGTTAAATAAGCACGAACTAAGTACAAGCGAGCTTCATACCATCTAGGGTTGTTTTCAACCACGCGTTCAAAAGCAAATACAGCAGGTGCCGCATTTCCTGTTTTAAGCGCAGAGACCCCAAGTAAAAAATCATAAACAGGCTCACCTAAGTATTGAAATTCACTGTTACTTTTTTCGTAAGCCTGAGTATATTTCTTTTCAGAAACTAATTTTTGCAGTTCAATCAATAGATTATGATATTCATCATTGCTTTGAGCCAATGAGCTAAAATTTATTAAGGCCAAATAACTACATAGTAAATTTCTTAAAAGCTGTTTAATCATGCTTAATTTTATATCCCATAGGAAGTTTGATGTTTTGTAATAAAGTGATGTTATACCAATCTGCTTATATGTGAGGTCTATTTAACGTTAAGAAAATCACGCTAGAACTAGGCGAAAATTTTTGTATCTAGTTGTTCTAAATAAAAAATTTTTAACAACGTTTTAGTGAAATTTAATTCGTTAAGTTGCTCAAATATTTATGCAGGTTTGGTATTAGTACTAGAAATCTAGCACTTTTTGTACTTAAGTACAGCCAATGTAATCACATTGGTTAAATAAATGTTATTTAATTGCAGGCTAAATACTTGCTAATAAATCTTCAAGTTAAACTAATTAAAGGGGAGAGGTTGCTGATAAACTAATTTAGCTTAAAATATTAATTAATTTGGGTAATAAAGCTTGGGTATGCTGTATAGAATATTAAAAAATATAATTTAGGGGAATTATTAAAATATAAATAAGGGTATTACTAGGAGAAAAAGTGGGGCGATTGACGGGGCTTGAACCCGCGACAACCGGAATCACAATCCGGGGCTCTACCAACTGAGCTACAACCGCCACTACACACACCTTGTTTGGTGTGGCGCGCATAATACATAAAATAATAAATGTTGTGAAGTCTAAAAGTGAAATAAATTAAAATAATTTAAATAAACAAATTTAATCAGTGTTGAACAGCTAATATTTACGGGGATTAGGTAACATATTTGTCGCATAACTTTCGCGAAAAATCGAATATAGGCGACTTTAATAGTATTAATTCATTATTCTATGAGAATAAATTGTAAATTAATGTATAATAATGCTCGGAAAACGCTTAATAAAAAACATTTGGAGTAAATATGGATTCAGTACTTAATTGGCTTAACGATAACTCAGGCCTAATCTTACACTACGGTATACAAGCTGTTGTTGCGCTTGTTATCTTTTTACTTGGTAGTCGTATCGCTAAGTTTTGTTCTAACTTAACTGAAAAAGGTTTTGCTAAAAAGAAAGTAGATAAAGCTGTAGGGTCGTTTGTTTCAAGCATTGTGTACACACTTGTATTTGCTGTTACTATTTTAATGGCACTTTCGCAAATTGGTATTGAAACAACTTCGTTCATTGCTATTTTAGGTGCTGCAGGCTTAGCTGTTGGCTTAGCATTACAAGGTTCATTATCTAACTTTGCATCAGGCGTACTTATTATTTTACTTCGCCCATTCAAGTCTGGTGACTTTGTTGAAGCAGGTAATAAAATGGGTACTGTTAAGAAAATCGAAATATTTTCAACTGAACTTCGTACTCCAGATAATAAAGTAATCATCGTACCAAACTCTCAAATAATGTCAGGCGCTATTACTAACTTCTCGCGTGAGTCTACTCGCCGTATCGATTTAGTTATTGGTGTTAGTTACGATGCTGATTTACGTCAAGCAAAAGAAGTATTAAAATCTGTATTAGATGCAGAAACACGCATACTTAAAGACCCAGCTTATACAGTAGCTGTATCTGAGCTAGGTGATTCTAGCGTAAACTTTGTTGTTCGCCCTTGGGTTAACGCTGCTGATTACTGGCCTACTTACTGGTCATTAATGGAAAATATTAAAATTGCATTAGATGATGCAAATATTGCAATCCCATTTCCACAAATGGATGTTCATTTACACAAGCAAGACTAATTTTAAATAGTTATTTAATTAAAGTTATCTTTAATTGTTGTAGTGATAAAGCGGCTATTAGACATAAAATTTCATGCAGTATTTGCTGCATGAAATTTTTTACATTATTACTTAGCTGCTTTGCTTGCTCTAACAAGTAACGCTTTAATAAAATAGATATACATTTATACAAAGGTTATTTTTTAATGAAATTAAAGCTTTTATCAGTTTTAGTTGCAGCATCTGCTGCAACAAATGCATTCGCTGCAGACGCAGATCAAAAAACGTGGGAAGTTACCAGTGAACTTGGTGCTATTATCACAAGTGGTAATACAGAAACGACCACACTCAAAGGTGGTATTAAAGTACAGCACAACCTTGAAAACTGGAACAACGAATACAAACTAGACGGCATCTATAAAGAAGATGAAGTTGAAGATGCTAATGGCGACAAAAATAAGCAGCGCACTAATGAAAAGTACTCGATTTCAGCGCAAGGTAATTACAAATTAAATGAAGATCATTCTCATCTATTCATTTATGGTTCACACGTTTCAGATTATTTTGGAGCATATAGAAGTGAGTCAGTAATTTCTGCAGGTTACGGTCTACGTTTATTAAACGAAAAAACAATGTGGTTAAGTGCCGAAGTTGGTCCTGGTTATAAATATTTTGAATACCCAGATGACAGCTCTGAAATTGATGATAACGGTAACTCTCTTGCTGGCGAGTTTGAAGGCGAAGTAATTGCCTTAGGTAAATTAGATTACAACTGGCAAATTTCTGAGAGTGCACGTTTTACTCAATTAGTTGCTGTAGAGTATGGTGATACAAACACTAAAACTCGTTCAGAAACTGCATTGCTTGCAAAAATAAACGGCTCATTACAAATGAAAGTCGCTTTTAATGTCACTAACAACTCAGATGTTGCTGACGACAAAGAAAGCACTGACACAGAAACATCATTTACTCTGGTTTACAGTTTTTAACCAATGTAACTAAGTTAATGACACTAAAGTGACAAAAGGGACGAAAGTCCCTTTTTTATTTGCTCAAAATTAAGGTATTATAGCCACCAATTTTGGTTGTAGACCTAGGGATATACCTACTCGTGAAAGTTTTTACACAATTTATTAGTGCTTTTATTCTACTTTGTAGTTTTAGTACTTTGGCTTTTACGCCAACAGCATCTCAAATTGAGCAATTTAAAAAGCTGCCCAAAGCCCAGCAAGAGGCGCTTGCTAAGCAGTATGGTGTTGACTTATCAACAATCACAGGTGTTAATCAATCAAACGAAGAAACCAATAATCAGCAGCAATCAACTATTGGTGAACGTCCTGAAAAAGAAAAAGAAGATTTAACGGACGAAGAGCGCTTTAAACCAAAAACAGATGAACTGAAGCCGTACGGCTATGAGTTATTTGCAGGCGAACCAACAACCTTCATGCCAAGTGAAAATGCGGCAGTGCCCGATACCTATATAGTAGGTGCGGGAGATCAATTAAAAATTAACTTTTATGGTAAAGAAAGTGACAGCTTTGAAGTCATAGTTGATCGTGAAGGGCGTATTAGTATTCCTGATCTAAGCCCTGTAGAAGTTGCTGGTTTAACCTTTGCTGAAATTAAAGAACTAATAAAAGTTAAAGTAGAGCAGGAAGTTATTGGTGTAAAAGCCTTTATATCGCTTGGTCAACTTCGTAGCATGCGTATTTTAGTACTTGGTGAAGCCTATAAACCAGGAAGCTATAGCGTATCGTCTTTAACAACTGTATCACACGCTTTATTTGTAAGCGGTGGTGTGTCAGATATTGCTTCTCTGCGTAATATACAGGTTAAACGTGCAGGTAAAGTTATTACTAACTTCGACCTTTATGATCTACTGATCAAGGGTGATAGTAGTAACGATATAGTTTTAAAATCCGGCGATGTTGTATTTGTTCCCCCTGTAGGAGACCAAGTTAGAGTTGAAGGCTTAGTTAAGCGCCCTGCAATATTTGAGCTAAAAAAAGGCGAGACTGCAAGACAGTTATTAACTATGGCAGGTGGTCTTAAACCTGGGGCTTACACTAAAAATGTAGTGGTAGAGCGCTTTAATTTTGACCGAAAAGAAGTCCTCTCTGTCGATTTTTCCAAACCAAAAATAAACTACATACCTCAAGGTGGCGATCGAATTCGTTTTAATTCTATTAGTGCACAATATCAAAATTCAATTAGCCTAATTGGTGCAGTAGCACGCCCAGGTAATTATCAGTGGTATCAAGGTAAGCGTATTTCTGATGTTTTAAAATCAGTACGTGGGGACTTACTCCCACAAGCGGATTTAAGCTACGGCCTAGTTATTCGCGAAGTAAATATTAATGGTGATATAGAAGCGCACCAATTTGATGTAGCTCAAGCGATAATAAAGAATCCAGAAAATAACTTAACGCTAAAAGCCAATGACAAAATAATAGTATTTAGTCGTTTTGAAGAAAAAGAAGTCGAAAAATTAGCATTGGCCAACATGGCGCTCAGCCAAGAGCAGCAAGAGCAACTACAAAAAGCAGAGCAATGGCATAAGTTTGAGCAAAATGAGTTCGAAAAATACATTGGTATAAACCAAGAAGATGAAGAACTTGTTCTTGAAGATAATAAAATACTTACTATTGCTGAAATATCTAAAAGAAAAGCTAAAGAAGAGGCAGAACAAGAACTCAAGCCTGAAGATTACGCATTATTTAGTCGTCATAACTTACTTGATCCAATTATAGCTAAGTTTAAACAGCAAGCATCTGTGAGCCAAGCTATGCAACTTGTTGAAATTAGCGGTAACGTTACATTTCCAGGCATATACCCATTAATGGTAGGCGGTGACGTGCGTGATTTAGTAACAGCTGCTGGCGGGTTGCTAGAGTCTGCTTACGTAAAACAGGCTGAAATCACTCGGATTGTTGAAAGCGACGGCTCTCAAATTGAGCACTTACGCTTAGACCTTGAAAGCGCGATGCGCGGCGATTTACAAAGTAATATCACGCTGCAGAGTAAAGATAGTATCAATGTATTCGCCATCCCTAATTGGCAAGAAAACGTGAAAGTAGAACTTAAAGGTGAGCTTAGATTTCCTGGAACGTACACTATCCGTCGCGGAGAAACATTAACAGAGCTATTAGAGCGCGCAGGCGGCTTCTCTGAGTTTGCAGAGGAAAAGGCTGCTGTATTTACTAGAGCCTCTATTAAAGAGCAAGAGCAAGAGCAGTTAGCCCGCTTATCAACCGAGTTACGACGTGATATCGCATCAAAAAGCTTTCAAAACTCGGTAAGTAGCAACACTCTTACATATGACGAGATGAATAAGTTACTAAATGACCTAGCGAGTGTAGAAGCCGTAGGACGTTTAGTAATTGATCTACCGTTAATTGTAGATAATAAACAAAACTTAGTATTACAAGACGGTGATGTATTATATGTACCAAGTAAACGTGACTCTATCAGCGTTATTGGTGAGGTTAACTACTCCACATCACACTTATATAAAGCAGGCGTAAGTGTTGATGATTATATTGCCCTAAGTGGTGGTCTCAAAGAACGTGCCAATGAAGATAGCATTTATATAATTAAAGCCAATGGTTCAGTGAAAATACCAAATACAGGTGGCTGGTTTGCAGCTAATAATGCTGAGCAGTTAGAGCCAGGAGATACAATTGTTATCCCAATGGATGCAAGTCATATGGATAAGCTGACATTGTGGAGTACAGCTACGCAGATCCTTTATCAACTTGGTGTAGCGGTAGCTGCAATTGGTAGTTTGTAATAGGTATGTGTCATAACCTATTCAACTTAATTTTAGTTTAAGAGAAAAAAATGCCTGAAACTCTAAAGCAGCAAATAGCAACAAAAGATTCTGAAAAGAATCCAAGAATTGAGCATGAAATAGCACTAACAATGTTAGTTTCTATTGTTTGGAAGAAAAAAATATTAGTTATTTTTATAACACTATTATTTTCTTTAGCTGCAATATTTTACGCGGTCAATGAGCCAAATATATACAAATCAGAAGCCTTATTAACCCCTGTCGAAGCAGAAAGTGCCAGTGGTCTTTCTGCCCTCGCAGGGCAGTTTGGAGGTTTAGCTAGTTTGGCAGGAGTCAACCTTGGTGGTGGTAGTAACAAATCCCAATTAGCAGTAGAGGTTATAAAGTCTAGAAAGTTTACTAGTGGTTTTATCAGTAAGCATAATGTTTTAAAAGAGTTAATGGCTGCCAAAAACTGGGAGCCTTCAAATAATAAATTAATATATGATGAAGATATTTATAATGAGCAATCAGGTGAATGGGTACGTGAAGTAAGCTTCCCTTTAAATAAGAAACCATCGCTTCAAGAAGCTTATAAAGTATTTGAGGATGTTGTCAGTATAAAAACAGATAAAGAAACAGGATTGGTGACTATTTCTGTAACGCATGTATCTCCTTTTATTGCTCAAAAATGGGTTAACTGGTTAGTTGAAGATATAAATCAAGAAATGAAAGATCGAGATGTTGTAGAGGCTAATCGAAGCACTGAGTTCTTAACTAAGCAGCTAGAGGTTACAAATATTGCTGATATTAGATCGGTATTATACAAACTAATTGAAGAGCAAGCCAAAACAATAATGTTTGCTAATGTTAGAGACGAGTATGTATTTAATACAATAGATCCGGCACTAGCTCCAGAGCAGAAATATGGGCCAAAGAGGGCTCTAATAGTTATCATATTTACTCTTTTAGGCGGAGTCATAGGCTCATTAATCGTAATTTTTAACTATTATCGCAAAACAGAAAAAAATAATTAGTTTTGTGCTGAGGTTTAAAAGGTTTTAATGAATAATTTATATATCAGGATAGTATTATCCGCTTCTGTTTCAGTATTTGCTGCAGCAATAAACTTTATTCTTAACGTTTATATAGCACGAATATTTAAAGAAGAAGTTTTTGCCTCCTATAGCTTCTACATCTCTTTAGCTACCATAATTTCAGTGATTGTTTCATTAGGTATAAATCAATATCTATTGCTAAATATACCTAAAATTAATAAAGAGGCAATATCTGAAATTAGTAAAAAAGCTTATACGTCAGTATCATTATTTTTCTTACCCGTTATATTTATTACAATAGTATATTTGTATTTTAGAGGTGAGAATATTGCAGCTATATTGAGCTTTATTTTTATTTCTTACATCGCTTCAATTTTACTATTGAAGCAATCTATATACACGGCCCTTAAAAAAATTATCGTATATCAAATGTGCGATAAAGTTCTTAGAAACTCTTTTATACTAATAATGTTATTTTTTCTTTCTAATGAGCTTACGACTTTTTATGAATTAATAATGGTTGTTGCAGGTGGTTATTTTTTATCCTTTTTTGTGATGCAATTTAATTTAAATAAAAGCGAACGATATGATTTATCGAGTGATTTTTTTAAGTTTATAGATATAAAAAATTTAACTCCACTTTACTTTGTTTTTCTTACTACGACTTTAATGTCAAATGTGGATATATTGATTTTAGATAGCATAACTACAGAAAATAACGTTGCTGTTTTTTCTGCTTCACAAAAAATCGCACTATTAAGTGGTTTCTTTTTAAACGCAATCGCAAATATCTTAGTGCCATATTTTGTGAAAGAAAGCAAAAATAAGCAGGAGATTGGCCTTAAAGCTAAAATGTCGAGTCAGTTTGGGTTTGCTTCTATATCTGTATTTTTCGTTGCTATGTGCTTTCTAGGTGAGTGGGTGCTGAGTATTTTTGGTGAAGGTTATAAGACAGGCTATTTCATTATGCTTTGTCTGATCATAAATATTATGCTTAGTGCTCTTTATGGACAAACATTGACCTTAATGAAAGTAAAAAATGAAGGGAAATATTTAGCCAAGTTAATGATTTTCTCCATTGTAGTGAAATTTATTATTGTATATCCACTTTTTCTGTATTTTGGGGTTTTCGGTGTAGTGATTAGTTCAAGCATCTGTACTTTAATATGGAACCATTTCTCTTATTTAAAGTTAAAAAATAAGTATAGTATAAACACCCTAGTGTTTCAGAGGTAATATTATGAAGGTTCTTATTGTTGGTGCTGGAAAATCACCTAACGTTGGCGATCAGCTTATAGAAAAAGTATTGGGTTGGACGCTTCAAAATAAACTAGATGTTGATACCGTATCTTACTTTGATTTAGAGCAAGGTAAATATAATATTGATTATAAACAACCTGAAGTCAATATTGATGATATAAAAGAGAATGTTGAGCAGCAAAAAAAATATTATTTACCTAGGTTCATTAAAACACTTCTATCAATTAAGTGGTCTGATGAAGAGTTAATAAATTCTGTTAAGGATAATGATCTAATTATTATAGGTGGCGGTCACCTTTTAATTGATAACTATTGTTGTTTTTTATTGAATATTATTAGAGTCGCACGTATGGCTCAAAAGCATAACAAGAAAGTTGTTTTATGGTCTGTAGGAGTGGGTAGTAAACATACTTATATCTGGAAGCTTATAGCTAAAATGTTTATTAAGCATATACCTGTTTTCACTCGAGACTCTAAATCTTTAATTCGTGCTAAAAAGCTTGGCCTAAATACCCAAAATTATATTCTTGATCCTGCTTTTTTTGTGAACGAAATGGTCGTCCCTAAAGCCAACAAAGATACACTAGGTTTGTTCATTATGGATCCTTACGAAATGGTTAGGCATAGTGAAAACTTATACAAGAGGGAGGATATTGCATCTTGGTGGTTAGAGTTGATTAATATATTAAGCGATCAATATGACAAAATTACTATATACAATAATGGCTCCCTACAAGACGTTAAGTTCATACATAAATATCTCGTACCTAAAATAGACAATGAAAAAGTCCAAGTTCATCCTAGAGTATTGAGTGCTGACGAACTGATTGATTCAGTAAATAAAAATAGCTTAATTTTGGCTCAAAGATTACATGCTGTAATCCCTGCTTTAGCGTTAGACAAAATAGTCTACGCTCTGGAGTGGGACGAAAAGCTGACAAATATCTTAGCAGATTTAGGGCTACAGGAATTCCTATTGTCATATCAAATGGAGCCATCTCAGATTGCAAGTAAGCTAATTTCAAGCAAGCCTTATCTAAATACATTAGATGAACTAAAGCAAGCCTACTTACAGAACCTCAAAAGCGCAATAAAAGAAAATGATAAATAAAGCATCTTATGTATTGCTTGCAATAGGTTTATATTTTTTTCTCTTATATTTATCTGTAGTCAGTATGCCTATATCCATTGCTTTGATGGTATTTACACTCGTTTTTTTAACAGCAAAAGGTATCGTGACTGAGGAGACGAAATGGGCAATGTTCATTTTGGTTTCTCTGAATTTGATATACAACAGCTACAATTTTAGTCCAATCTCGGGTCCAGATGAGCTAGCTTTTGTAACAAACCTGCGAGAGTATAATATCAGTGAGTTACTTACTAATGAAATGAACCGTTTCTTAAGTGGCTTTGGGTTTATAAGCTCCAGAATTACGTTTTCAGCTTTCTTATCTTTTTTATTACCTTTAGATGATTTCTCTATAAATGAGTTCGTAATCATAATTTTAAATTGTTTTTTATGGTTTATGTCATGCCGGTATTACATGGTTTCATTGCATAACAATAAACATATAAAAGATATATCTCTAGGTTTCTTCTTTTTATTAGTTTCACCATCACTTCTGTATTGGGCATCTAACTTTGGTAAAGATGTTGCTGTTATCTCAATGTGCTTGTTTTCAGCATCTTTCTATATTAATAAAAAATATGCACTTTTTTGTTTCTTCTTGCTTCTTGCAATGCTATTGAGGCCGTATTCAATAATAATGGTATTTTGTTATGTTTTACCCTTCTGTTTTACTAATAGAAAATCATTTTTTTATGTTGCATGTATTATAGGTGTTTTTTTGTTAGGTACTGGGGGGTCTGTTATTTCATTAATTAACAGTATTATTGGGTTTATTTATTTCTTTTTAAGCCCAAACCCAATGAGTGCGTCAAATTGGGCTTTAATTAATGAAACCAATGATTTTCTCTTTTCCCCTCTAATAATGTTACTTGAATCACTTATTATTTTTTTACTCGTGGCGTATGGTTTAGTGTTCAGGAAGTATGACCGAAAGGTTGTTTTCAAAACATTTGTTGCTATTTACTGTTTGTCTATATGTTTAGTTGGTGTTGGCTTTACTAATATGGACAATAACAATATCCCACTAGCAATAGGTAGTCTCGGAGACAACTTTATTCGTAAGAAAATTATAGTTTGGCCATTAATCGCACTCTTATTTAGTACTTTTTATGCTAGGAAATATAAATGATGAAAGTAGCTCATATTATTAAGTCTTTAGATACTGGAGGCGTTGAAACTTGGTTAAAAGATTTAAGCTATATTACAGAGGATAAATTAGACTTCATTTTGCATAACAATAGTGCCAGCTACTATGAAGAAGAGGTAAAAGAGAACAGTGCTAAGATTACTCGAATTCCACTTCGACTTGGTATGCTTACTTTTTCAAAAAAGCTCTATAATTACTTTAAAAAAGAGAGCTTCGATGTTGTTCATTCTCATGTAAATCTAGCTAGCGGTTGGATGCTTTTTATAGCTTGGCTGGCTGGAGTACCTATACGCGTTGCTCATTGCCACAACGATAAACGTTCAGAATATAAAACTCATAACTTTAGTAAAAAGTTGTATTATTTTTTTGCTAAAGTTTTGGTGAATTTATTTTCAAATAAAAAAATAGCGGTGAGTAAAGATTGTGCACCTTCAATGTTTTATTCTTCATCTAAAGTAAATATATTGCCCTGTGGATTAAACTTAATAGCTAAGGATAAAAAGCTTTCTCGCTCTGATTTAGGTTTACAAAATGACGATATAGTTCTAATCCATGTTGGTCGTTTTGTACCTCAAAAAAATCATTTATTCTTACTCGATTTAATGACCCTATTAAAAAGTGAATCTAATTTTAAATTATTATTAATTGGTGATGGTAAAGGTTACGCAGAAGTAGAACAGATTATTAGCCAACGTAATTTAACGAATATAAAATTATTAGGTGTTAGAGGCGATGTGAAAGAGGTGATGAAATATACAGCTGACTTCTTTTTATTACCATCTAAGTTTGAAGGATTAGGGCTTGTGGCGGTTGAATCTCAATCAAACAATTTATTTACGTTAGTTTCCGACACAGTTCCAAAAGATGTGAAAATTTCAGATTACTTAGAGTTCTTACCTATAGATAAAGCTTCTACATGGAAGGAGAAGCTTCTAGAGCTTACAGCAAGTAAAGAACACATTAAAGCTAAAAGCCTTTCATTTGATAACAGCAAGTTCAGTATCGAAGAAAATTATAGACAGTTAACAGTTATATATTCAGAAAGTAAGGCGTTATGAACGGTCGTAAGCTATTCAAAAAATTTAAATATATATTCGTAATAATAAACTTTATATTGAGATTATTGCCTAAGTTTATTCGACGATTTTTATTTGATATAAGCACATCAATTCCTTTTAAAATTGGCATTGTAATTCGCTATGTGCTTTTTAAAAGCTTAGTTAAACAGTGTGGATATAATGTTTATATAGCTCGGTGGTGTATATTTAAAAATATAGATGAATTAGAAGTAGGTAATAATGTAAGCTTTCACGAATATTTCTATTTAGACGGCCAAGGTAAAATAACTATAAAGGATGATGTTTCTTTTGCTCACTCATGTAGCTTAATATCCTTTGAGCACTCATTCACAGATAAAAGTATAAAAATTAAGTATCAACCAATAATTTTAAAACCTATAAATATTGAAAGCGATGTTTGGTTTGGTTGTGGTGTGAGAGTGCTTGGTGGGAGTTGGGTTGGCGAAAGAACAGTAATCGCGGCCAATACTGTTACAAAAGGGCGCTTAGAAAAAAATGCTATTTATGCTGGTTTGCCAGCTAGGGAAATTAAAAAAATATGACGAGTATTGCATTTATACATGATCATAAGTTTTATACGAATGATAATCATGATGCTTATTCCGCTGGGAAGTTGTCTGTTAGCTCTTTTGATCGGTATTTCGAGCATTTTGATAAAATAAGTATCATATCGAGATTTATAAATATCAATGAAGTAAGTGTAGTGTTTGAAGAGTTAAATAAAGTAACCTCGGAAAATATAGATTTTATTCCCTTTGAAGATCAGTCTAATTTTAAAAACCGCTTTATCTTAAGAAATAAATATAAAGCGTTATTAAAAGAAAAATTAAAGAATGTAGATGCTCTCGTTATTAGAGTTCCCAGTGAAATAGGGTTCTTAGCCAGTGAGGTTGCCCTCCAACAGGGGATACCTTTCGTGTGTGAGGTAGTTGCCTGCCCTGCTGATGCGATGGATGGGTTTGATTCTATAAAAGCGAAGATTTATAAAAAAATTATTGTAAATGCAATGAGTAAATCTGTACTCAATGCATCTGGTGCAATTTATGTAACAGAACACTTTTTACAGAATAAATATCCAACAAACGGCTTTCAAACGAATGCATCAAATGTTGAAATAAACGCTATTAAAGACCCAAAAAATCTAGTAAATAAGAGTGAGTATGAAATTACCTTAACCGGTAATTTAGATAGTCATCATAAGGGTTATGATGTGCTTTTTAATGCATTAGATATTTTAGATAAAAAATTAAATACTAAGCTTTTAATTCACCTAGTTGGTCGAGGCACTTACTTTAAAAAAGAGTGTAATTACCAAAATATTGTAATTACATACCCAGGGGTATTAAATAAACAAGATTTATTTAATTTACTCGATAAATCAGACCTGTACATACAACCTAGTAACCAAGAAGGCTTACCTAGAGCCACTATTGAAGCAATGAGCAGAGCTCTACCTTGTGTTGTAAGTAACGCCGGTGGACTTCCTGAACTTATTAATCATAAGTATGTTCACGATAAACACTCACCTCAGGAACTAGCGGATAAAATATATAATATTTTAAATTCACACACTGACTACAACCAAGCTTCGCTTGATAACACTTTAAATGCACAAAAATATTTAACCTCAGAGCTTAAAGAGCGCCGTAGTCAATTTTATACCCAACTAAAGAGGTTGTGCTAATGTCTAAGCTTCTATTTATAGTTAATGTTGATTGGTTTTTTGTTTCCCATCGTTTACCAATTGCGCAAGAAGCTTTAGAGCAAGGATATGACGTTACGATAGCTTGCCATTTTACCGAACATGAGCAAGAGCTTGTAGACATGGGCTTTAATGTTGTTGAGCTGCCATTTACTCGAAGTGGTGGCAGCATCAGCAATGAATTAAAAACACTAAAAGCAATACGTGAGTTAATTGACCAGGAACAGCCGTCTGTTATTCATGCAGTAACAATAAAACCTGTTTTATATTCAGGGCTAATATTAAAAACTATTAAACTAAAAATACCATTTGTAGTTGCCATATCAGGCTTAGGTTATGTATTCACTGCAAACACTTTCAGAGCAAAGCTAACCAAATTCATAGCTTCTATGGTATACAAAGTTGCGCTAGCCCATAAAAGTAAAACAGTTATTTTCCAAAATAGATCTGACGAAAAAATACTTACAGATGTAGCTAAACTCAAAGCTAACGATAAAATACTTATTAAAGGCTCTGGTGCGGATTTATCTGTTTATAATCACATTACGGAAATAAACCGTCCACATATTAAAATTGCAATGGCATGTCGTTTATTACGCGAAAAAGGAGTTTATCAATATATTGAAGCTGCCAAAATAGTTAAGGCGCAGTTCCCTAATACACAGTTTTTGCTCATAGGAACTCCCGACTTAGAAAATCCAAATACAGTAAAGCAATCTGAAATTGATAAGTGGGTTAAGGAAGGGGTAATTGATTATTTAGGGCATCGTAATGACATTCCTGCAATTTTCTCAGATGCAAACATTGTTACTCTGCCTTCTTTTTATGGTGAAGGCGTACCAAAAGTACTGATTGAAGCCGCAGCATGTGGTAGAGCTATTGTAACAACTACAAATCCAGGTTGCAGTGACGCGATAATTAATAACGTAACAGGGCTAGCCGTTCCACCTATGGATGCGAAATCTCTTGCTGATGCTTTTATTAAATTAATAAATAACCCGAATGAACGTATAAAAATGGGAATTAAAGCCCGAGCATTTGCCGAGAAAGAGTTTGATGTTAAAGCTGTCGTGGATACGCACATCAAAATATATAAAGCATTGGTGGATAATAAACTATGATCGCTATAACTGGCTATAGTGGCTTTGTTGGCACAGAGCTTCTAAAAAAAATAAATACCGAAGAGTGTTTGTTACTAGGGCGCAAACCAATTTTGGGCAACTACAAACATCAATATTTTGACCTTAGTAACCCAGTTCAAGACTTAGACTTGAATGGAATTAAAGTTCTTGTACACTGCGCCGCTCGCGTACACATAATGGACGATAATTCTGCAAACCCAATAGATGAATTTAGAGCTGTAAATACAAAAGGTACGTTAAATTTAGCTACTCAAGCTGCCCAAGCTGGTGTTAAGCGATTTATATTTGTTAGTACTATTAAGGTAAATGGCGAAAGTACAACCGGTCGTACTCCTTTTAATGAACAAGAAAACGCCCCAGAAGATCCATACGGAGTTTCTAAAGCAGAGGCAGAGCAACAACTACTAGCTTTAGGGCAACAAGCTGGTATGGAAATAGTAATAATACGACCGCCTTTAGTATATGGCGAAGGAGTAAAGGCTAACTTTGCATCTTTAATGAGGTTGGTAAATAAAGGATTTCCTTTACCCTTTAGAGCGATAAATAAAAATAAACGAAGTTTAGTTTCTGTATATAATTTAGTTGATCTAATTAAGATATGTGTTGAGCACCCAGCTGCGGCTAATCAAGTGTTTTTAGTAAGTGATGATCATGACCTTTCTACTGCCGAAATGGTACAATTAATGGCTAAGGTACAGGGTAAGTCGAACTGGGCGCTCCCAGTACCGCCAGCGTTGTTTTCACTTGCTGGTGCAATTTTTGGTAAAAAACAGGTAGTCGATAGGTTAATAGGGTCGCTACAAGTAGATATCACTCACACAAAAATTACACTTAATTGGGCACCACCATATTCAGTTGAAGATGGTTTTAAGTTCTCAGCAAAAATTTAAATAGGTTAATTAATGATTCGTATACTCGACATTTTGTTTTCATTGGTAGGTTTAATATTTGCTATGCCATTTTTAATCATTCTATACGTAATAGGCTTATTCGATACAGGTTCGCCTCTATTTATGCAAGAGCGTGTTGGTCGTAATAAAAAACCTTTCACTTTAGTGAAATTTAGAACAATGAGTGTAGATACGGCCTCAGTTGCTAGCCATTTAGCAAGCACTGCATCTATAACACCGTTTGGTGGTTTTTTGCGTAAAACTAAATTAGACGAGCTACCGCAGCTTTGGAATGTACTTAAAGGTGAAATGAGTTTAGTTGGCCCTCGTCCAGGATTATTTAATCAAGAAGAGCTTACCCAAGCACGTGAGGCTAAAAATATATACAATGTTCGCCCGGGTATTACAGGTTTAGCCCAAGTAAACGAGATTGATATGTCTACACCTGAGCTACTGGCTCAGACAGATGAAAAAATGATTGCCACACTTAGCTTAAAGCACTACTTCACTTATATATTACAAACAGTCACAGGGAGTGGCAGTGGGGATAGAGTTAAATAGCTATACTCTCATACATAAATTTACAAAAAATAACCAAATACATAAAGACTATATAAATATTTACATATAGTCTTTAACTATTAAGTTCAATAGTTGTTCATCTTGTAGTAAAATTGTAATCAATAGAATAGTAGTCTTACTACTAGCTTCAGGGAAATGTATTGTGCCTTTAAAATTTTTAGTTAATTTGCCTCGTCCTCAAAAAAGAATTATTTCTCTCCTCATCGATAGCGTATTTATAATAGTGGCTTTTTGGCTTGCTTTTTTACTAAGGCTAGACAGCACAGCAGTTTTAAAAAACACACATACCTGGATTTTATTATCAGCCGTATTGCCGCTAAGTTTATTTAGCTTTGTAAAACTTGGGCTTTATAGAGCTGTATTGCGCTATATGAACACACAAGCGATGTGGGCAATTATTGCCGGTGTTTTACTTTCAACTGTTTATTTAACTATTTTATCCTTCTTTCTTAGTGCGCCAGTACCAAGAACAGTACCGTTTATTTATGCCAGCTTTTGTATTTTATTTGTTGGTGGTGCAAGGCTAACGGTACGAGCTGTAGTTGGTCAAATAACTATGCGCCGTAAAGAAGGTGTAATTATATATGGGGCTGGTTCTGCTGGTCGCCAATTAGCTACTGCCTTAGCAAATGGGCCAGAATATTCACCCGTCGCTTTTATAGACGACGACCCTAAAAAGCATTTATCGTTAATTCAAGGTATTTGTGTACATGCACCGTCGCAAATTGCTGAAATAGCAAAGCAAAAGTGTGCAAATAAAATATTATTGGCGCTACCAAGTACATCTCGAAGTCGTCGAAAAGAAGTCCTTAACGCAATAGAAAAATTTAAATTACAAGTTATGACTGTTCCCGGTATGGCAGATATTGTTGCAGGAACAACTAATCTTGATGAAGTAAAAGATGTTGAAATTGACGATCTGTTGGGCCGCGATTCAGTTCAACCACGTCAAGATTTAATGTCGGCGAATATAGCCAATAAAGTTGTAATGGTTACAGGTGCCGGCGGTTCTATAGGTTCTGAGCTTTGTAGGCAAATAGTAAAAAATAGTCCGACTAAATTAGTGCTATTTGAGCTTTCAGAGTTCGCGCTTTACGCAATTGAAAAAGAGTTATCAGAATTTTGTGCTAAAAGTGACTTAAATATTGAAATACTGCCAATACTGGGCTCTATTCAAAATAAAAAATTAGTTGAGTCAACATTTTCTACTTTTAGTGTTCAAACTGTTTATCATGCTGCAGCATATAAGCATGTACCATTAGTAGAACATAATGTTGTTGAAGGCGTACGTAATAATGTTTATGGCACCTATAATTTAGCAACTGCTGCCATATATACAAATGTAGAAACTTTTGTTCTTATATCAACAGATAAAGCAGTACGTCCAACAAATATAATGGGTACTACTAAGCGCATGGCTGAATTAGTGCTGCAAGGGCTATCTGAAATCCAAGATACAACACGCTTTACCATGGTGCGATTTGGTAATGTTTTAGGATCGTCTGGTTCTGTTGTGCCTCTGTTTAGAAAACAAATTAAAGCAGGTGGCCCAATAACACTAACCCATCAAGATATAACCCGTTACTTTATGACAATACCAGAGGCTGCCCAGTTGGTTATTCAAGCAGGTGCAATGGGAGTGGGTAGTGACGTGTTTGTACTTGATATGGGAGAGCCTGTTAAAATCAAAGATTTAGCTGTCAAAATGGTTCATTTATCAGGGCTTGAAGTTAAACATGCAAAACGCCCAAATGGCGATATAGAAATTAAGTGCACAGGATTACGCCCAGGTGAAAAACTCTTTGAAGAGCTACTCATTGGAGATAACGTTATTGGAACAGACCACCCAAGAATCCTAAGTGCACAAGAAGTTAAAATGCCTTGGTCTGAGCTCGATCCATTTTTAGATAAACTTAAAATTGCATGTGACGAGTCTGATCATCAAGAAATACGTAGGTTATTTTTAACAGCACCTACCGCTTTTTCACCCACTGATGGCATTTGTGATTTGAATTGGAAGCAAAAATTTAATAAGCAGACTAACGTTACAATTTTACCAAACGTAAGTGGCTCCTAAAGCGAATAGATTGCAATAGTTTGATCTCTGTAGGGAATGACGTACCTACGTGGATCTTTATCCTGGTGTATGCGTCCATGTAGGCGCCTTGCTTGCTGGCGCACTAAAAGCGCAGCTTTTACGTATTTATCAAATAGCGTGAGCCAGCTTCACGCCTTCGTGGATTTTTATCCTCGGTGTATGTGACCATGTAGGCGCCTTGCTTGCTGACGCTTTAAAAGCGCAGCTTTTATGTATTTATTAATTTGCGTGAGCAAGCTTCACGCCTACGTGTATTTTTATCCTCGGCGTATGTGGTCATGCAGGCGCCTTGCTTGCTGGCGCATTTAAAGTATCGTTTTACGTATTTATTAATTTGCGTGAGCAAGCTTCACGCCTACGTGGATTTTTATCCTCGGTGTATGTGTAGGCGCCTTGCTTGCTG